>NVUS02000083.1 GCA_002402005.2 OCS116 cluster bacterium
CCGTGGTCGACATCACCGTACCACTCAAAGTAGATGCCCAAGCGGCCTTAAACTGGAATGACGCGCATTAATGTTCCGCTTCCCACGATAAATTCAGAGCCTCTATCTACCCCTCGTGTCCATGCAAAGGGCATTTCAGTGAGTGCGTGTTCGGCCGTTCGCAGCCGCTGCCGACCAACGCACGGTCGGCTAGAGAGCGCAGCGAACGCACGCAAGTGCTAACAGTGAGCTTAAGCGAACGTATAAATGAAGTACCCGAGTATAGGCAGGACTGCCAACTTTCTTAGTGTCTTTACAACGGTAACCACAGGTTCACACGCAGCGACCCTAGCACAAACCATCCACCTCACAACCTTTCAGACATCACCGGGCAGTCGCCTGCCTAAGCTCTGGAAGTCTGCATTTTTACGTTCGGCTTATGCCTCTCTGTTAGCACTTGCGTGCGCGCTTAAGCGCTAGCCGACCGTGCGTTGGTCGGCAGCGGCTGCGAACGGCCGAACACGCACTCACTGAATGGCATGTTGCATTGAAAATAAGGGGCAGATAGAGGCTCTGAGTTCGCAGTTAGACACATTGCTCTGAACAGGCTGCATAGCACCAGCATTCGCCACCGCCCCAAGCATAAATCATTTTTACACAGGCTAAGCCCCGCAAAAGCTTAACGAATATTAACCATAATACGATATTACTTTCGCCTTCTTGACTTAAGCCACAAAACCGCAGTCTAATACTCTCTTCTACATAAGAAAGCCGTCATAAATTGGTTATATTTATGACCTAATAACAATAATAATTTCATTTTTTAGGGAGAAGAAAATGCAAAACCTCACCAAGATTATGCTGCTTTCAAGCTTAGCCGTGCTCAGCCTTATGTCAGCCGCCAATGCCGAAACCATCAATTTACGCATTATGGAAACCACCGATTTGCACGTGCATATGGCCGATTATGATTATTATCGCGATGCCCAAAATGACCAAGTCGGCTTGGCAAAAGTCTCATCTCTACTCACCGCAGCCCGTGCCGAAGTAAAAAACAGTATGTTTTTTGACAATGGCGATCTGCTGCAAGGCAACCCATTGGGCGATTATGTGGCCAAAAAAATCGGCCTCAAACCCGGCGAGATTCATCCGGTTTACAAAGCCATGAACTTGCTCAATTATGATGCCGGCAACATCGGCAATCACGAATTTAATTATGGCCTCGAATTCCTAAAAATCTCAACCGATGGCGCCAATTTCCCTTATACCAATTCCAACGTCTATGTCGATGATGGCGATGGCGATAGATCAAATGACAAAAATCTATTTGCGCCTTATCTGATGCTCGATCGCGAATTTGTCGATACCGATGGCAATATGCAAAAAGTCAAAGTCGGCGTCATCGGCTTTACTCCCCCACAAATTATGCAATGGGATAAAGTCAATCTCGAGGGCAAGGTTTGGGCGGCAGACATTGTCGATACCGCCAATAAATACATCCCGATTATGAAATCAGAAGGCGCTGACATCATCGTCGCCATTCCGCATTCCGGCATTTCAAGCTCCGACCGCGCTGGCGGCGAAGCCAATGCCTCGGCCTATTTATCCAAAATTGACGGCATTGATGCCATTCTATTTGGTCATTCTCATAGCTTCTTCCCGTCCGATCGTTATAAAGACTTCCCCGGTGCCGATGTCGAAAAAGGCACATTAAACGGTGTTCCTTCCACCATGCCAGGTTTCTGGGGTTCACATTTGGGCATTGTCGATCTGGTGCTCGAAAAAGATGGTGATGGCTGGAAACGCGCCGATGGCAAATCTGAAATCCGCTCCATCTATCGCCGCGATGGCCGCACAACCGTGCCATTGGTCACCGCCGATCACCGCATTATGGCCGCCATTGAAACCGAGCACAAAGCCACCATCGCTTATATGAATGAAAAATTGGGCACATTATCCGCCCCGATCAATTCATATTTCGCACTTATGTATGATGATCCATCAATTCAAATCGTCAACAATGCGCAACTGGCTTATGTAAAACAACAGCTGCAAGGCACGGAATATGGCGATTTGCCGGTGTTATCCGCCGCCGCACCATTTAAATCTGGCGGCCGCATTGGCGCCGATTATTACACCGCCCTAACCAGTGGTGACATTGCCTATAAAAACATTGCCGACCTGTATATCTACCCCAATACCTTACATATTGTAAAAATGAATGGCGCTGAGGTTAAAGAATGGTTAGAAATGTCAGCCCGTCAATTCTTGCAAATTGACCCCACAAAATCCGGCGATCAAGAGTTAATTAACCCCGATTTCAGATCATATAATTTCGATGTGATTGACGGCATCAACTACGAAATCGACGTCACCGTGCCAAACCGTTACGACAGCAAAGGCAAAATGGTATCCGATAGCCACCGCATTAAAAACGTAATGTTTGAAGGCAAACCATTAGATGATGCAATGATGTTCGCGGTTGCGACCAATAATTATCGTGCCTCTGGTGGTGGTAGCTTCCCGGGTTTAGATGGCAGCAAAACCATTGTCGAAAGCCCCGATCAAAACCGCATCGTTTTGGGCAATTATATCTTCGAACAAGGTAATATTGACCCATCTGCCGATGGCAACTGGAAATTCGCCCCGATTGGCACCGATGTCAATGTGGTATTCATCTCCAGCCCCGATGGCGAAGAATTCGGTGCAGCCCAAGGCATTGAAGTGGTCGGCGAAGCCCCAGATGGCTTTACTCAATACCGCCTGACCATCAAATAAATAGGCAATCAAAAGGCAAGTTTGCGTGTTTTGTAAACTTGCCTTTTATGCCTTTATCTCATAGATTATCATTATGCTTTATTCATTCCGCACGTTATTTTTAGTCATATTTACATTTTTAACCAGCTACACTTCGGCTGCCGAAAACGCCACTGGCCTCGCGCCCGATGCCATCAACCAACCCATGACATTCATCAACGCTCACAATGGTGGCAATTGCTTTGGCTGCGAATGGATATCCGCCGAGGGCATCATCACCGCCGATACGCCGCGGCAATTTAAAAAAATCCTTGCCGAAAACTTTAGCGGCGATGTGATTATAAATTCCAACGGTGGTAACCTTGCTGCCGCGCTAGAATTGGGCAGAATTTTCAGACAGAATGAGCTAAATCTCCGCATCGGCCATGCCACTATAGATACCGATAGCCAAAGCTATAAAGATGGTTTTCGCTTTCATGAAATTACTGACGGAATATGCACCGAAGCCTGCGCCTTTGCATTTTTAGGTGGCGCTGCCCGCTCCGCTCAAGTCGGCAGTCTGGGTTTAAAACGCAATGCCAACCCCACGGCAAACCCCAATCAATTGGTGGCATATCTGGCGCAA
>NVUS02000084.1 GCA_002402005.2 OCS116 cluster bacterium
AAACATAATAACCATCAGATGGCAATAATAACTTATCTCCCGGCCGCATCACCACCATCAAAACCGCAGTTATCGCCGCCATACCAGAGGGAAAAGCCACAATGTCCGCCGCTTCCAACAAAGCAATGGCTTGCTCAGCAGCACTCCATGTCGGGTTAGATACGCGGCCATATTGGTAATCACCTTGCGGCACACCCGGCAGCTTATAGGTAGATGCCTGCACAATCGGCGGTGATATTGGCTCACCCACCGCTATTGTATTTTGCCGATGATGTAGCATTTCGGCAATCACCTCATCCATCTTCATTCCCATAACCAACCTCCGTAATTTAATATATAATTATATCAAACCAGGCGCGGCTTCAATCACATTTGTGGTAAATCATAGGCCATCATAATTATAACCCGCATCATTGCCCAACCATGCCAAGAAAGCCCCTTCTGCGCCAAACTTAGCCTGTTCAGTTCCATCAAGGTCATTCCATATGGTTTTAAAATCAATCGTCCCGCTGTCCAATACCAACAGCTCGACAGATTTCACCGTATCAGTCGAAGTCACCGCACCGGTATAAGTCACATCAATTTTATTCGACACTTGCTGTATCACATAACTTACATTATTGACCCCAATCAAATTCATCTTGTCAGTGCCTGTGCCGCCGTCCAACACATTGTCACCCGCCCCGCCAAATAGATCGTCATCATCCTCACCACCTTTGAGCAAGTCATTGCCAGCACCACCGCGCAAAATGTCATTGCCATTGTTGCCATAAAGCTGGTCAAGCCCCTCGCCGCCATCTAGCGTGTCCGCACCGCTACCGCCTTGCAATACGTCGTCATCAGCACCGCCATATAATGCATCATTATTATCACCACCATTGAGCGCATCTTCTCCGGCACCGCCATAAAGCGTGTCATTACCAGCAAGGCCAGTCATCACGTCATTGCCCGCCATGCCCCTCAATTCATTGTCGCTGGCATCACCGGTTAAATTGTCCGCAAAGGCCGATCCAATCAGGTTTTCAATATTGTTCAATTCATCATTCTCAGCATGGCCACCAGAAGCGGTGTCATTCGATAAATCAACACTCACCTGCGCATTAGATAGGCTGTAATCCGCCGCGTCTTTGCCCAAACCACCATCCAATATATTGGCTTCGAGCCCCCCGCCCAATATATCATTAAAATCACTACCGGTCACATTTTCGATGTTGAGCAATATGTCGCCCTCAGCATGCCCACCGCTGGCGGTTTCACCAAATAAATTGATGGTCACCCCCGCGGTCGATTGGTAATAACTGGTGCTATCTATGCCATCTCTGCCGTCTATCTTGTTGGCCCCTTCGCTACCGCATAAATGGTCGTCAAACGCACTGCCTATCACCCCTTCAATGCTGATCAGCAAATCACCTTCGGCAAAACCGCCCGATGTCACCCCGGTAAACAAGTCAACATTCACTGCCGCAGTCGATGTGGCGTAAGTTGTAGCATCCCAGCCTTCACCGCCATCCAACCGATTGCCAATGTCGTTGCCGCACAATACATCGTCATAAATGCTGCCAATCAGGTTTTCAATATTCACCAGAGTGTCGCCTTCAGCATCATTAAAATAACCCTGCCCGTAGATAAGGTCGACTTCAACCCGCGCACCCGCAAAGCTATAATCCAAGGTATCAATGCCATCCCCCCCATCAAAATGGTTTATGTTACTGTCACCCATCAAATGGTCATCAAATCGGCTACCGGTTATATTCTCAATGCTGGTCAGCACATCCCCTTCGGCAAAACCGCCCGATACAGTGCCGCTCGACAAATCAACATTCACCGCCGCATCTGAGTTGACATAATTGATGGTGTCGCTACCCTCACCCCCGTTAATCTCATTACCCCCCGCATCTCCAGCTAACTTATCATCAAATTTAGACCCAGTGAGATTCTCAATATTGTTTAAATCATCCCCCTCAGCATGGCCGCCCGAAGCGGTGTCAGCGGCCAAATCAACATCAATGCCAGCGTTAGAATCGGTATAATCAGCCAAATCAACGCCATCGCCGCCGTCCAAACGGTCAGATCCCAAGCCACCAATTAAAATGTCATCGCCATCGCGGGCATAAAGCCGGTCATCGCCATCAGCGCCAACCAATAGATCATCCCCATTGCCGCCGTCCAAATCATCATCGCCGCCATTGCCATATAATTTGTCATTGCCATCATGGCCAATCAAAGCGTCATTGCCCGCCCCACCAATCATTATATTGGCCTGTTCATTGCCAATTAAATTGTCACTAAATGCCGAACCGGTTACATTTTCAATGCTGGCCAAGGTGTCGCCTGCGGCATCACCACCCAAACCAGTGCCGGCGGTTAAATCCACACTCACTGCGCTGTTGGATAAGCTGTAATCTGCCAAATCAATGCCATCGCGTCCGTCTAATAAATCAGCGCCCCCACGGCCAATTAAAACATCATCACCATCAAGGCCAATTAGCTTATTATCAAGCTCGTTACCAACCAATGTATCGTTATATTGGCTACCGATTAAATTGGCGACATTGACCAAAATATCACCTTCGGCAAACCCAAATTTACCGATCCTTCCATCCAAATATGCAATAATGCCCTTGGTCGAAAACGTATAATTAACAAAATCACCGCCGCCCAAACCATCAATATAGTCAGCACCTTCACTGCCGCTAAATACATCAACCCCTTCGGTGCCAGTTTGCTGGTCATCACCATCAGTGCCGGCTATTTCTTCAATGCCCTCAATGCCTAAAGACGGCACTTCATCTTGGCCGTCAGCTTCATCACCGCCACAAGCCACCAGCGCTTGCGACAAAGCGGTCACAACGCCCAACTGATAGAGCTTTCTTTTTTGAGAAAATTTTTCGGATGAATGATTGGTTTTTAGATTTAATATATGCATGATACCCTCAACAAAGTTGCAAATGATTAGAATTCAATATTGATTAAATTCATCACATGCGGGTTTTCATTTTGTTAATCACGCTTATTTACTGTGTTTTATTATCCAAACTTTCATAGCAATTACAGATAGATATACGACATACTTAAAGGTCTAAAACCCCAACAAAGGCAATTGTTTTCGCTGGTGATATTCCAACGCAACCAGCAAACAACGGCGCAATTCAGCTTCCGGCAGCTTTACAGATAATTTACATATAACAACACGATTACTTTCATATTCAAATATATCGGCAAACACTTCTTTAAATACTTCCACCAATCTTGTCTTGCAATTGAAATAGATTTTAATCTGATCTGGGTTATTGGCCGAATGGTCAATCCTTATGGTGCTGCCCGTCTTGGTTAAATAGCTAAGCTGCCCCCATTTCAAGGTCTCTTCAATGGGTAGGCCATGCTCAGCCGCAACTTCATATATCAAACTGCGAATGCGCAGCAACGCCGTAGCCGCTTGATCAGGATAGCTGGCATATTTACTTTTTACGGCTTCATCCATGTTCGGGCTTTCTGTCTAAAGGAATGGCATAATATATCACACTATTGTCAGTGTCTGGGTTGTATTCGCTGCCGTAAATTTCCAAATCAGCACCATAATTATGCCGCGCGCCCGATTCAAATAACCAGCTTGAGTAGATATAATTGACGCTATTGTTCAAACTGTCAAAATGCCCATCATGCCTAAATTTAGCATAGGTGCTGGCTGGCAATTCCAACTGGCTCATACCTTGGGGTATTGGCTGTCCGTCACTCACCTCAACCGCAGCATAATATTCCAACCGGTCACTATTGTCCGGCGTTTGCCGAATGATGCCATACATATTGCCAGCAACCACATGCTCAACCTCGTTCACATGAGCTAAAAATTCCTGCCACAAAGGCGGTAGCTTTTCAGCAATGTTGTTCTTTTCAGAATCAACGCTAAAAAACTCAGTTTTCATGCCGACAAATATACGCGTCCCTTCGCTATAAATTTCCGGTGCAAGCGAAATATTCTGGTTTATATGGCGCAAATATTCGGCATCAAATTTAATCTTCTGCACCGCCATATTGCGTTTACCCAGTTGCCGCGCTGCATGCGGACTCAAATCAAATATTTTCTTAAACGCCCGGCTAAAACTCTCTTGGCTAGCAAACCCAGCATCCATGGCAATCTCTATAATGCGCTCCTCACTGCTGAGCAATTTGTCCAAAGCGTTGGACAAACGCCGCGTGCGAATGTAGGTTTTAAGTGTTTCATTGGTCAGCGCCTTAAAAATACGCGCAAAATGCCATTGGCTAATCGCCGCCTCACGCGCCACACGCTCCAACGAAATATCTGCATCTAAATGCGCTTCAATATAATCCAGAGCTTTTTGCACCTGATGCAGATAATTCATATCGTTAGCCTTGTTCAGTCTCATAAAAGCCGGTCATGGCGATGAGTTTGCCATCCGCATTATAATGACCATAACTAATCCCCTCACCAATTTTTGTGCCGTCACCGGTTTTCATATCCCATTTGGCGATGGATTTATCATGATGCGCCAAAAAATAATGGGTATCAAAATATCCGCCGGGTATTTGCTGATGAAACTCTAGCATATATTCTGTCAGTTCGTCCCAGCCCTTAGTTACTACCAATGGGTCGGTGTAAGTCGCGTCAGTTGCCAAACATTGCTTAAAAATCTCAAGCTTCTGTTGTGCAGTTTCAGCTTTCCACGCCGATGTATAGGTTTCCCAGGTGTTTTTAAAATCGCTCATTATGCTTCCTTGGTTAAATGAGCCTTATTTATAAAAGCTATTTAAACCGCTGTTTTGATATTTTGTGCGGTTATTATTATTTTCATAGGCGAAGTTATCCGGTAAATGAAATAATAAGGTTACATATAATTGCCCCCTTAAAACCTCAATAAATTGGCGGGTGATTTTTAATGATTTTAAGCTGCTTTGCTTCCAAAAATATAGCCGCACCGTCGGTTAAGTCATCTTTAGTCAGTTGCAATGCCGCTTCACATGGCGGGAATTGGTAAAATTTTGCGCTGATGATGACAGCAGAATTCGCGCATTCCTCCGCAAATGCCGATGCGTGCAAGACAATGGTCAGTTGGTTTTCACCTTTGGGCAAACCAGCAATTTGGCCAATGCAGGCAATTTCATCACATTGCAAATATTGCGCATTGGGTTTTAAATTTTTAGCCCGTTTATCATAAGGCTCACCGACATAATCCAGCCAGATCTTACTACTAAATTTGCTACGTGTGCCGCTGAATAGATGATAATGTTGATCAGTGCCTTTTACCATCAGATTGCTGAGCTTATCGCGGTTCACTTCACCAATATATAAAATAGGCAAAGGCGCAAAAAGCGGCATGAATGGCAGAATAAGCAAAAATCCAAAACCGGCATAACGCCATCTGTTTTGCCATATGATCAGCCATAAATAAGCCAATAAAAGAACCACTAATATTTGCCAATTCAACTTGGCAATATGCTCATTCAAATACGCATATTGGGCAATAAAATCAGCGAAAATATAAATATTTTCAATGATATATCTTAAAAATTCAAACGGATATGCCTCCAACCCAAATGCCGAGAGGATAAGCGAGATTATGCCCAACGGCATGACCAATAAACCAAATATCGGCACAATGATTAAATTGGCAACAAAACCACCGGTTTGCAGGGTGGAAAAATGAAAAATCGAAATCGGCATGGTCACCAACCCGGTGAGCAAGGGAATCATAAACCAATCGCGCAAGGTCAATGCCAAACGACCGAAGGCGGTTTGGCGCGAGAATAGTTTTAAGGCTTCTGGCTCATCATAATCATGGGTCTTTTGCCATTCAAAATAAGCAATGATCACCGCGGTGGCGGCGAATGACATTTGAAAGCCAACATTCATAATCGCGCTGGGGGATAAGATCAACATAAGCAGCAAAGCCAGCGCCAAATTGCGCATGGTAAGGGCTTCGCGATCCAGCAAAACCGCCAACATGATCAGGCTGGCCATAATAAATGCCCGTTCGGTGGCCAAACTCCCCCCAGTGAGCAGCAAGTAAAAGAGGCCTGATAGAATGGATATAGATGCTGCGCATTTTTTGAGTGAGAAGTTAAAAAAACCAAATGGAAACAAAGCCAAAAACATACGCATGAAATAAAATATCATGCCCATGGCAAACCCCATATGCAGGCCAGAAATGGCCAGCAGATGCGCCAGACCGACATTGCGCAAAGCTAGATAACTTTTGCCGTTTCGATCCATTTTAATGCCAACCAAAACTGCCAATGCCATATC
>NVUS02000085.1 GCA_002402005.2 OCS116 cluster bacterium
ATTTGAGTGAGTTCGGGATTGTCATAACGGTGTTTGAACGGCGCACAAATGTCGATCAAAACTTGATAGGCCGCATCGGCGGCTTCTATCCACTCTGGCTCATCTTCAAAACAATTGGCTTTGTTAAAAATAATGCTGGCCAAAGCTTTGTTCTCGCGTGAGAATTTCACATAACCTTGGCTACAGCCGCGCAAACGCGATATCGGGTCATCATCAGCCGCTTCAATATTCGCATTCATTTCAGCCGCAAAAAGCAAATAGCCACGGGTTACAATTGCCGTGACTAAGCCTTTTAAGCCTTTAAAATGATGCGCCGGTGCGGCGTGCGAAACCCCTGCCCGCGCGGCACATTTGCGCAAGGTTAAGGCTTCAATCCCACCTTCATCTAGCAATTCAATTCCGGCATCAACCAAAGCTTTGCGTAAATTACCATGATGATGTGGTTTAGATGTTTTTATCTTTAGACTCATGAATTCAACTTATAGCTTGACAGTGTCAAAATCAAGACCTATATACCAACTTTACACCGTCAACTTCAAGGAAACATTCAAATGCCCGCTTCAATGTCCCAAAAATATCGTATTTCTTGGCCTATGGTTTGGGTTGGGTTAATTGCGTCAAACGCGGTTTTTGCCACCATCATGCTTTGGTCATTACCCCATCTTTCACAACTCGCCAACGGTCTCATCATGTTCGATGCCCGCCCAGCGGGGTATAGCCTCATTCAAGCCCAATCAATCATAGATGCTCTAGGCAAAGCTGGGATAGAATTTTACCATGGCACACAATTGCGGCTTGATCTTTTCTACCCGGCTTTGTTTGCAATTGGTTTTGCACTGCTGATCGCCAAATTCTTACAAGCTTACAACTTGCCAAAATGGTTAAAAATCGCCTTACTCATCTCACCTTTTCTCACAGCCGTGTTCGATTATAGCGAAAACCACTATATCGGTCTTATGTTGCAATCCGATCTACCACTCACTTCGCAATTGGTCGCCACCGCTAGCCTCACCACCCTACTTAAATCCGTAGCTTCCTCCATCACCCAAGTCACTGCATTGATTCTGTTGGTTCTCCTCCTCATTCAAAAATTCAGAAAGCAATAAGATGAAATTTCTTAAACCCTCAAGCTGGGTGCTCATGTCCATCCTCGTGCTCGGCACAGCGGTCTATGCTGCCAAATATTTTAAACCTGGCATGCCCAATGCGTTTCAGCCCGATGTTTATGCTGTGTATAGCTGGGAGTTGCGCATTCACATTGCCGGCGGCATCATCGCGGCGTTGGCCGGCCTCACTCAATTTTGGTCAGGTTTTCGCAACAAACACAAAAATCTACATCGGCTATCTGGTTTCACTTATATTACCGCCATTGCCATCGCTGCCCCGGCAGCATTGATATTGTCGACCGTGTCGCAAGGCGGCTTGGTCACTCATATCGGCTTTGGTATGTTGGCCATCCTATGGGCATTCACCACATTTAAGGCGCTTTATCACATCACACGGCGCGAAATTACATTGCATAAACAATGGATGATCCGCTCCTACGCGCTCACCTTCGCCTTTGTATTGTTGCGCATGTGGTTGGGTGCGTTCATCGCCTCTGGCGTGCCGATCGATCAGGCGTATCAAACCGTCTCTTGGTTATGTTGGGTGCCCAATTTACTCATCGTCGAATATCTGATTGTCAACCGGCTTAAAATCGCCTAAGGCTAGATTATGACATTTGAAACATTACTTATATTTGCCGGTTTTTTAACCGTTGCCTGCATCATTCCTGGCCCCGGCGTCATCACACTGCTGTCGCGCACTCTAGGCAATGGTTGGGCGGCCGGCATGGCATTTCTAATCGGTATCACACTAGGTGATCTCATATTTGTCACATTGGCATTTTTGGGCATGGCGGCCTTGGCCGAAACCATGGGTGATCTGTTCCAATGGATCAAATGGGCTGGCGCGGCGTTTTTGGTTTATATGGCCTATCAGCTCATCACCTCCAAAGGCGAAGGTTTTGATTTCCAAAAACACAAACCAAAATCTTCGGCTTTGGTCGACATCACCAGCGGCCTATTGCTCACCTTAGGCAACCCCAAACCGCTCATTTTTTATGCCGCCATCATGCCACAAGTGCTCGATGTGACCCAAATCACCTATGCCGAATTTTCGCTGGTGCTGGCCACTGTGGTGTTTGTTTTGTTCGCAGTTTGCTGCACTTATATCTGGATCGCCACCAAAGCCGCACGGTTTTTCTCCGATCAAAAAATGCAAAAACGCCTCAGCCAAGGCTCTGGCGCGGTGCTTTTGGGCACGGCTACATGGGTAGCTTTTAAAGCATAAGCGCTGCCCTGTGCATAAGAAAACCAAGTCAAATTAACCATATTTGCGCCACATCAAATACCGCACCAATGCCACACAGATAAACCATTGATATAAATCAATAATTTCGATCAGAAAAGCCATTCGCTAATTCTGAGCTTTTGTTGCAAAATTCCGCTCATATTGCTCTGTCTCAAACATCACCCGTAACGCTTTAAAATTTCTATATTTCAGTGTTTTGGGCTATAAATAAGGACGAATCAATCATACAGATGTGGACATAAATATGAGCGAAAATTCATCCCCCGACTCAGCCAATGCTGAAGAATATGACGCCGACTCTATTAAAGTCTTAAAAGGCCTCGATGCCGTGCGCAAACGCCCAGGTATGTATATCGGCGATACGGATGATGGCTCGGGCTTGCATCACATGGTTTATGAAGCGGTTGACAACGCGATTGACGAAGCTTTGGCTGGCCATTGCGATACCGTGCATGTGGCCATTCACCAAGATGGTTCGATATCTGTACGCGACAACGGCCGCGGCATCCCGGTTGACATTCATAAAGAAGAAGGCGTTTCCGCAGCAGAAGTTATCATGACCCAATTGCATGCTGGCGGTAAATTTGACAGCAACAGCTATAAAATCTCTGGCGGCCTGCATGGTGTGGGTGTGTCAGTGGTCAACGCGCTATCTGTTTGGCTTAAATTGCGCATTTGGCGCAATGGCAAAGAACATGAAATTACTTTTACCCATGGCGTGGCCGACGCGCCGCTTAGAGTGGTTGGCGATGCCAGCGAGGAAAAAGGCACCGAAATTTCATTCCTGCCGTCGACTGACACTTTCACCATGGTTGAATTTGATTTCAAAACCTTAGAGCATCGGTTGCGCGAATTGGCGTTTCTAAACTCTGGCGTGCGCATCACCATCACTGATCACCGCCCTAGCGAGCCATTGTTTACCGAATTGCTATATGATGGTGGCTTGGAAGAATATGTGCGTTATTTAGATCGCACAAAAACCCCGTTGCTTGAGCAGCCGATTTTAATCAATGTTTCTAATGACGAAGGCATGACCGTCGAAGCCGCGCTTTGGTGGAATGACAGCTATCATGAAAATGTCATGTGCTTTACCAATAACATTCCACAGCGCGATGGTGGCACCCATTTGGCCGGTTTCCGCGCGGCGTTAACCCGCACCATAAACAGCTATGCCACCTCATCGGGCATTGCCAAACGCGAAAAAGTCTCCATTGCAGGTGACGACAGCCGCGAGGGTTTAACTTGCGTCTTGTCGGTTAAAATTCCCGATCCAAAATTCTCCAGCCAAACCAAAGATAAATTGGTTTCATCCGAAGTACGGCCGGTGGTCGAAGGCGCGATTGGCGGGGCGTTGAGCCAATATTTTGAAGAGCATCCCAGCGAAGCCAAAATCATCATCAGCAAAATTGCTGAAGCAGCGGCTGCCCGCGAAGCAGCGCGCCGCGCACGGGAGCTAACCCGCCGCAAAGGCGTATTGGACATTGCCAGCTTACCCGGAAAATTGGCCGATTGCCAAGAACGCGATCCGGCCAAAGCCGAACTATTTATAGTGGAAGGGGACTCCGCTGGCGGTTCTGCCAAACAGGGCCGTAACCGTAAAAACCAAGCCATTTTGCCATTGCGCGGTAAAATCTTAAATGTGGAACGCGCTCGGTTTGATAAAATGTTATCCTCCGAGCAAGTTGGCACATTGATCACCGCGCTCGGTTGTGGCATTGGCCGTGAAGAATTTAACATTGAAAAATTACGCTATCATAAAATCATCATCATGACTGATGCCGACGTCGATGGCGCGCATATTCGGACATTATTGCTGACCTTCTTCTACCGTCAAATGCCTGAATTGATTCAAAAAGGCTATCTCTACATTGCCCAACCGCCGCTTTACAAAGTCAGACGCGGCAAGACTGAGCAATATCTAAAAGATGAAGAAGCAATGCAGAATTATCTGGTCAATACCGGCATTGATGGCGGTATTTTGCGCCTACATAGTGGCGAGGAGCGCATGGGCAATGACTTGCTAGATACGGTCAACAAAGCCCGTGAAGTTAAGAACCAATTGAGCCGCATTGCCGCAACTTATCCTAAATTTATTGTCGAACAAGCCGCCATTGCCGGTGTTCTCGATGCCGAAACATTGTCAAAAGCCGACAATGCCCAAAAGGCGGCTAATCTGGTTGCCAAACGTTTGGATGGCATTAGTGATGAATTTGAACAAGGCTGGACCGGCAAAGCAGGCGATGATGGTGGCCTCGAATTCTCGCGCACCTTGCGCGGCGTGAACGAAAGACATATTTTGGATGGGCATTTCTTAGCCACAGCCGAAGCGCGTAATCTGAACCGCTTGGGCGGTCATTTAAAAGAAGTTTATGCCGCCACTGGCACATTCATCCTGAAAGACAATAGCTCGGATGTCTTTGGCCCGTTGAGCTTTTTAGAAACCATATTTGCCGCTGGCCGCAAAGGCTTAAGCCTACAACGCTATAAAGGCTTGGGCGAAATGAACCCCGAACAATTGTGGGAAACCACATTGGATGAAAGCGCCCGCACCTTGTTGCAAGTGCAAGTTGATAAATTGGATGAAGCTGATGATATTTTCACCAAGCTAATGGGTGATGTGGTTGAACCCCGCCGTGAATTTATCGAAATGAACGCATTGACTGCCGAAGTTGATGCCTAAAACTTCATAAAATATTAAGCGCAAATCTATATGGTTTATTCATCACATATGATGAATTTAACCTATGGATTTGGCTAGAATGGCTTCGACTGCGGCAACAAAAACACCCCGAAAAGCGGTTAAAAAACCCATTGCCAAAAAACCCGCACGCAAAACGGCTGCACCAAAACGCAAGAAACCCACAATAAATCAAACCACAAAGACCAAAAACCGCACAAAAGCCAAAACCAAACAGCAGCCGCTATTATGGCGGGCGATTAAATTCACCAGCTATTGGCTAAGTTTTCTGGCGGCTTTGGGTTTCATTGCCGGCATGGCGGTGTTTTTCTATTATTCGATGGATTTGCCCAACCCAGACACACTCAAAATGCCCAAATCCGTGCCGACCATCACCATCACCTCATCAGATGGCGAAGTGCTCACCCATCGGGCGGCGCAACAATCTGGCCATATTGCGGTTAAATTATTGCCTTTGCATACCAAGCAAGCGTTGATCGCCATCGAGGATAGAAGTTTTTACAGCCATAATGGAGTGAATGTATTTGGCATTGCCCGCGCTGCGTTTACCAATTTGGTGAAAGGCAC
>NVUS02000086.1 GCA_002402005.2 OCS116 cluster bacterium
ATCAGGGCTTAATTATGTCGACTCAGTCGCTTAAAATCAACTTATTCGGTGCGTGCATAGTGCGCGGCAAACACGCCGGCTCGGGTGATGAGTTCGAGATAAAAGGCAGTAAACACAAAGCCTTATTTGCGCTTTTGGCCACCGCGCCGATGGGCCAACGCACCCGGGCTTATTTGCAAGATGTATTGTGGGGCCGTGCCTGTTATGACACTGGCCGCCAAAGCTTACGTCGCGCCCTTTCAGACATTAAACGCATTATGGGTGACCAATATGCCGAATTTATCAACGTCACCAATACCGATATTTCGCTTAATTTATCAAAAGTAGACTTTATCGGCCAACCGGGCGGCGCCGAATTTCTAGAAGGTATGGATTTAAAAGAAGAACGGTTCAATGAATGGCTGATTAATCTGCGCCAAAACCCAGAGCAAATTTATTCTTTATTCAGTGTTGGCAATGGGTTACGGCAATCAAAAATCATACCTTATATAACTGTATTGCCGTTTAAGTATATCGGCACCGACCCATTGCAAGGTGTTTTGGGTGACTGGCTGGCCGAAGAAATTTGCCGCTCACTATCCCGCTCTAACTTATTAAATGTCATTTCGCATCTCTCGAGCCGTGTGTTTGCCAAACAAACGATAGATCTAAACAATATCCGCAATGGATTGGCGGTAGATTATTGTTTGAGTGGCAACATGCGGGTGATTAATGGCGAAATTATCATTGACGCCGATTTTATTGATGTGCGCAGCGGTATGATTATTTGGACCCGGCAATTTCATGGCGCGGAAGCCAATTTCCTATCGCATGCAGGTGAAGGCATTGCCACCATTGTCGGCAGCATTGGCCGCAGCATTATGAGCGAAGCGGTTAGCTATACCAAAGACCGCCCGTTGCCCGAATTGCCTGATCATCAATTGCTAATTGCCGGCGCAAGCCTGATTCACCGGCCGAATTTGAGCACGTTCGCCCGTGCATTTGATTTGCTTGAAGAAGCGGTAAAACGTGACCCAAGAGCTGCCGAAACTCATGCTTGGTTAGCCAAATGGTACGCTTTGTGTGTATTTAATGGCTGGAGCACCGACCGCGCTAAAGACACGCAATTGGCGCTAGATTGCACCGCACGAGCATTGGACATTAACCCCGAAAATGCGTTTTGCCTGACCATAGATGGCTTTGTGCATACTAACTTATTGCAAAAATTAGATGTGGCTGAAAAACGCTATGATGCGGCAATTGAAATTAACCCCAATGAGTCACTTTCTTGGCTATTGCGCGGCGCGTTATATGCATTTCGAGATGAGGCAGATATTGCCATTGAAGCAACCAATAAAGCTTGCAATTTATCGCCTGTCGATCCGTTTGGTGCTTATTATGATTCACTAACGGCAACAGCTTATCTAGCCGCCGAGCAATATGACATAGCCTTGGAATTGGCTGAACGCGCACTGGCATTTAATGATCGACATTTGTCTACGTTGCGCGCAAAAATTACGGCTTTGCACTTTCTAGGCCGCAAAAAAGAAGCAGCACAAACAGCAGGATTGCTTTTACGTCGTGTACCAAACTTTAATGTATCCGATTATCTAAAAGCACATCCTTCATCTGAATATAAAATCGGTCAAAACGCCGCGAAAGCATTAACTGCAGCGGGCATTCCATAAAGGGGGATTGAAATGACACAAAATGGTGGAATTGGTGGTATCGGAGGAATTGGTGGTATCGGAGGAATTGGCGGCATCGGTGGAATTGGTGGCATAGGCGGAATTGGTGGCATTGGCGGCGCTGGGCTTGGTGGTTTTTTAGGCGCGGGTGCAGCGACGGTCAATAGCCCAATTTTAACCAGCGGCCTGCAAACCAGTGCCGAAGGCATTTTGCATGTTGCCTCATCAGATGATGTAACGCCATTTAACCATTTGAAACCCAATGATGCCGAAAGTTTAAACTTTCATTCTGATTGGGTGCGGGCATCACTTTACTTAAGCGAATGCTTGTCGGAATTTAAATGGCAAGCGCCAAGCCGCACTGGCAAATGCTTTTCACTATCTTGGGGCGATGATGAAGTTGCATCCATCACCTTGCCAGAAGAAAAAGTATTTTTGGATCAGCTGCAATATGTTTTAGATTATAAAGATTTACGCGCGGACCGCACCTCAGAAATCACCTCGCAGCTTGGGTTTCCAAGCGAGTATTTTGCGATGATTTTGGGGTTGCACACGGCGCGCAACAAACACACTTTTGAGCTGATCACCATCACGCAAGTGATTTGCGCCCATGTGGCGATGATTGCCAAACACGCTCTGGCCATCAGACGGCCAGATACAATTGACAGCCGCATCATGCCGCTAATCCCAACACCTGGCCATGGCAGTTTCCCAAGTGCTCACGCCACCGAAGCGTTTGGCGTGGCCGAAGTGATCATTGCGTTGATTAAAAATACCCATCATTTTTCTGACAAAGATCAACGCATCGCGCTGATTAAAAAACAAGCCGAACGCATTGCGGTCAACCGCACTGTTGCGGGCGTTCATTACCCAATTGACAGCTGGGCGGGCGCTTCATTAGGTCGTGCAGTGGCGCAAATTATCTTAGCCAAGTGTGGTTTGGGCTCAAAAGTCCGCTCGTTTGAATATGATGCCCAGACCGGATCAGACTTTTTTGTATCGGATTTTTATGCATCGGCAACCAATGACCGGCCACAAGGTTCAGAATTGAGCTATCATTGTGACCGACATGTCGACCAAAGTGAGTTATTCACTTGGCTTTGGAAAAAGGTTAAAGCCGAATATACCGAGTTTGAAAATTTAAAACCAGCTCAGGATTAACCCATGACACATTCTAAAACCGCAACCCTACAGGGTGTGGATTGTCACGAATATGTTGGGCCCTATGAGTCTTGGCATTTTAATGATGGCAAACCATTTACATTCCCCGCAATTCACCACGCCAACAGCCCGTATTTTACGGCTTTGGCAGAATTGCCACATTCAACTTCTCTACAAAAGGATCTTAATAAAAATGGTGCGATGAATGATGATTCACTTCTAACCAGATTGCCACCATTATGGCATACA
>NVUS02000087.1 GCA_002402005.2 OCS116 cluster bacterium
CGTCGAAACCCAAGCCGCCACTATGGACAAGGGCAATCACAAACATTATATGGCCAAAGAGTTTTTCGAGCAACCAGATGTTGTGCAGCATACATTGGCTCATTATCTGAATATGGATAATAATGAAATTAGCATTGATTCTAAGCTTGATATTACAAAATTCGACCGCATTATCATTGTATCTTGTGGTACATCATTTTATGCCGCCAGCGTTGCAAAATATTGGTTAGAAGAAGCCACCAATATGAGTGTCGAAGTTGATGTTGCCTCTGAATATAGATACCGCAACCCACCGGTTAACCCCAAATCCCTATTCATCGTGGTTTCACAATCTGGCGAAACCGCCGATAGCTTAGCTGCATTGCGCTTGGCCAAAGACAAAGGCGCCACCACATTGGCCATTGTCAATGTACCCACATCAACCATGTCACGCGAAGCCGACATTGTTTTGCCAACTTTTGCCGGCACCGAAGTGTGCGTCGCCTCAACCAAAGCCTTCATGTGCCAAATCAGCGTATTGGCCACATTATCAGTCGCTCTGGGCAAAGCCGTTGGTCATATAGATGCCGCACAAGCCGTCGCAATGGCCAAAGATTTGGCACAATTGCCACGCCTCATTAATGATGCTTTTGCCGTTGAGCCCGAAATCAAAAAGCTGGCTTATGATATATCTAAAGTCGAGCATATGCTGTTTTTGGGCCGCAATACCAGCTTTCCGATCGCTATGGAAGGCGCATTAAAGCTCAAAGAAATCACTTATATCCACGCCGAAGGTTATGCCGCTGGCGAGTTAAAACATGGGCCGATTGCCTTGATTGACGAAAAAATGCCGCTCATCATCATTGCGCCAGATAACGAGACTTATGAGAAAACCCGTTCAAACATTGAAGAAATTGCCGCGCGGGGCGGCGACATAACGGTCTTGACCACCCAAAAGCGAGCGCAAGAAATTAAAAAACTCGGCCTAAAAGCCATCGCTCTGCCCGATTGCAGCTCATTTTTATCGCCATTTATCTACACCGTGCCAGTGCAATTGCTTGCCTATCATACCGCCGTACATATGGGTACAGATGTCGATCAACCGCGTAATCTAGCGAAATCTGTGACTGTGGAGTGAAGAAGCTTTCAAAATGCCTTAATTATGGGCTAGGCTGTGGTTAATGATTCTTTTGGCGGCCACTAAATCTATGTTGAGTATCTTAAAACAACTGCGTCACGCGCTCGTATTGCTTGCCTTTATCGGTGGGACAATGCCTGTATCGGCGGTCGATTTTATGAAAGATGCGCGTCATTTTTTAGACACCGCTGGTGCCACCACCGAACAAAACCAAGATTATATAACTCAATCCAATCAATTCACCGCCGAAGGTGCATTCAGCGCTGCAGAATTGGCCGAGTTATTCCTCATTCGTGCCATCGTTTTCTCACGCTTAAAAGACAATGAGAACGCCTTTGAAAGTTATTTCGCAGCTCTGGAAAGCGGTAATTTATCGCCCATGTTAACCGCCGAAACCTATAAGAATCGCGGCTTGCTATTTTATACGGGCACTGCATATCTGGAAGCCAAGGACGATTTTAAACAAGCTCTTGCAATATTATCCGGCAATGCCGAATTGCATTATTATTTAGCCAATAGCTATTTGGGCCTGTTCGATTTTGAAAATGCCATCACCCAATATGATTTGGCGCTCGATGGCATGGCAAACAATCGCTTTTTGGCCTATTACGGCAAAGCATCGGTGCATTTTCAACGAAAACAATTTGAGCAATCGCGTGAAAATTTGGGCAAAAGTCTAGAATTACGCAGTGATTTCGAACCAGCGCTAAATTTACTAGATGAACTTGATGGTTTGAACCATCAAGGCGTCCCACCCGCCATTGTCGCCGAGCAATCAGGACAAAATTTAGGTGAAATCGATAGCAAACAACTCACCGCCAATCAGATTTACAATCAACTGTTAAAACAAGCGTTGGAAGCCAAACAAAAAAACGGCGATAGCAAGCCAATGAAAATAAAGCTCAACCTCAGCCAAGACCAAATAGACAACTTAACAACCGCATCCATTCCAAAAGAAGACAAACCGACGCCCAAAAGAATTGTTATAAAAGACGTGCTAAAAAAACGCCCCGAAGTGACTTTACGCGACGCATCTCCGATATTTGACCTGCAAATTTCTACGGAACCATTTTTAATCACCCCGTCTCAAAAACAAAAACGTTTGGATGAATTGCTAACAAAAGATAAGACCGAAATACCGAAAGGCTATTTTTTGCAGCTCTCTAGTAGTGCTGATGAGAAAAAGGCACAAAACTATTATCAACAAATCCTCAAAAAACACGGCATTTTATTGGCCAAACGACCTTATTTGATAAGACCTTTTACCAATATCAAACAACAGTTAAAATATCAATTATTGCTTTCGGGATTTCAATCTTACAAACAAGCCAACTCACTATGTAAATTTTTAAAAGCTCAAAATAGCGATTGTTTTGTGCGGCAAATTAAATAACCTTGCAATGTCCTGCATGAACCTCTATCTCATAGTTAAATATAGATATTAAACAAGGCAATAAACATGACGAATGAAGTGAAAAAAAAGGTCGGGTTGTTCAGTCGGCTTCGCACTTATTTTTTAACAGGTCTAGTAATTGCTGCGCCAATCGCCATTACAATATGGGCGACTCTATGGGTCATTGGCCTGATTGATAATTGGATTTTACCAATAATTCCAAAAACTTACCTTCCAGAAACCTATTTGAAGTTCTCAATACCCGGCATCGGTGTGGTTTTTGCTGTCATCGGGCTTATTCTATTGGGCGCACTCACGGCCAACTTATTTGGCCGCACTATTGTCAATATCGGTACCGGTTGGTTAGAAAAAATGCCCGTCGTGCGCACCATATATAAAGCCTTAAAACAGATTTTCGAAACCGTAGTCAGCCAAGGCGAGTCAAATTTCAAACAAGTGGTTCTGGTCGAGTATCCGCGCAGAGGCATTTTCGCCATTGCCTTCGTTGCCACCAATACCAAAGGCGAGGTCGGTCAAAAATTCGAAGAACCCATGGTCAGTGTATTCCTGCCAACCACACCAAACCCAACCAGTGGTTTCTTACTATTTGTACCTAAAAAAGATGTACAGGTTTTGGATATGACGGTCGAAGATGGCGCAAAGCTGGTTATTTCAGCAGGCTTGGTCAACCCTGAAAAGCTACCGATTAAAGACAAATAATCAACCAGCGTTCAGCAGCTTAATCGCTTGATCTCGGTCAAATAAATAAAGCAAAACCCGCAGGTTCTTATTTTTATCTTGGCTTAAATGTGGGTCAGTCTCTATAATCAGCCGCGCTTGTTTATGGGCAATTTCAATCAGGTCGGCTTGGTTCTCAACATCAGCCAACCGCATGCGTATTTCGCCACTTTGTTGCGCGCCCAATAAATCACCGCCGCCACGCAATTGTAAATCTTTTTCCGAGATTAAAAAACCATCCTCAGTTTGACGCATAATTTTTAGCCGTTCTTGCGCCACTTTACCCAATGGCGCGCCATACAATAATATACAATTAGATTGCTCACTACCACGCCCGACACGCCCGCGTAACTGATGCAATTGCGATAGGCCAAACCGTTCGGCATGCTCAATAATCATAATGGTCGCTTCGGGCACATTCACCCCCACTTCAACCACAGTTGTCGCCACCAAGATTTTAATCTCACCATTCTGAAATTTTTGCATTACGGCGTCTTTTTCTTCGCCCTTCATGCGGCCATGCACCAAACCCACTTGGCCGGGATGGGCATGGTTCAACATAGCAAAACGATCTTCAACATTGGTCAGTGGCATCAGCTCACTTTCTTCCACCAACGGGCAAATCCAATATATCCGCTGATTGTCGTTTATCGCGCGGCTTGCGGCTTGCATAATATCGCCCAATTTTTCCAGCGGCATGGCTACGGTTTTAATCGGTTTGCGACCCGCAGGCTTTTCGGTCAGTTTAGACACGCTCATATCGCCATAATTGGTCAGCACCAAGGTGCGCGGTATCGGAGTGGCGGTCATCACCAATAGGTCGGTCTTTAAGCCTTTATTTTGCAACGCAAGCCGTTGATGCACGCCAAACCGATGCTGCTCATCAATCACCGCAAGGCCTAAATTCTTAAACCCAACATCTGCCTGAAACAAAGCATGAGTGCCGATTAGCAAATCAATCTCACCACTTTCCAACCGTGCCAATATAGCTGCCCGCGCTTTGCCTTTGTTACGGCCAGTTAAAAGCTCAATCTTCACCCCCAGCGTTTCGCAATAAGGCGTCATAAACTCCATATGTTGCCGTGCCAAAATCTCGGTCGGCGCCATAATCGCCGCTTGGTAACCCGCCTCAATGGCATTCAACATAGCCATCAGCGCCACAACGGTTTTACCACTGCCCACATCGCCCTGCAACAAGCGCACCATGCGCTGCTCAGCTTGCATATCCTGCTTAATCTCATCATAAGAGGTCACTTGTGATGCCGTCAGCTCAAACGGCAATTGCTTTTTAAGCTTAGTCACCAACTCGTCGTTGGCTTTTATCTGGTTGCCGCTAATCGCCACCACATGTTTGCGGGTTAACGCCAACGCCAATTGGTTAGCAAAAATCTCATCAAACGCAATGCGCTGCCTATGGACACTATTGCCCACAATAATCTCCGGCAAATCAGCCTGATGTAGCCCGGTGATGGATGCGTTAAATGTTGGCCATTTCTCTCGATCAATAAGTGGTTTGTCCAACCATTCTGGCAGGGTCGGCAATTCATCAATCAATTGCGCAATGGATTTTCGCAATGTCTTGGCCGCCAAGCCTGCTGTCATCGGATAAACTGGCTCAAACAGCGGCAGTGTTTTCATTTCTTCTTCATCAGCGGTAAAATCAGGGTGATTAATCTGTAATTTGCCGTTATATTCTTCGACTTTGCCACCAACATAACGCACTTCACCCTCGGGTAGAGTGGTTTTTAGATAATCACCACGCGCCCGAAAATAACTCAAGGTAATCTCACCGGTATCATCATAACAATTAATACGGTAGGGAATGCGCTTATTATGCCGTGGCGGCGCCATGTGCTTACCAATTTGCAACTTAATGGTGGCATATTGCTCCGGCACCAATTGCTCAACTTTGGGCTGCTCACGCCGGTCTTTATAACCCAACGGCAGATGAAACAGCAAATCAACATAACGCGCATTTTGGTTCGGCTCGATATGCCGGCCGACCAGCCGCGTTACACTCAGCGCCACCTTTGGCCCGACACCTTTTAGCGAGGTCACTGGTTTGAAAAAATAATTTAAAATTTCTGGACGCATACACCGTCTTCCTACATTCGAATCTATTTATAAACAAAGGGTGAACATCAATCAACAATTATCTAGACAGACAAATAAATTATGCTTATAAAGTGTGGGAGATTCCACCCCATAAAATATGGTCATCACTATGCAAGATATTGAAAATTATAAGAAAAAACTCATGTTCCGCGCTTGGCATCGAGGTATGAAAGAATTAGACTTATTAATGGGAACTTTCGCGCAAGAAGAACTTACCGATTTGGCTGGTGATGAATTGGCCCAATTTGAGCGACTCATTGATACTGAAGACAATGATTTGCTCAATTATTTTAACGGCAAACAGCCTGTACCTAGTTCTTTAGCCGGCAGTGTTTTCGAGCGCATCAGGGCCCAAGTCTTCACTCCAGATAGATATGGCAAGAATCTTTAAATGCCCAACAAACCAACCATTGACAATCCGTTAGAGCTTAGCGATCACAATGTCATATGCTCTGTGCCAGAGGGCGCTGATGCCTTATTGATTGCGAAAGTTTGGCAACAAACCCAAGCTCAAAACAGCCTACAAGACATCATATTTGTAGCGCGTGATGATGCGCGCCTCAGCGCCATTGCTAATAGCCTTAAATTCTATCTTCTCAACGTTAACCCACTGACCATTCCGGCGTGGGATTGCTTGCCCTACGACCGTGTATCTCCGGCACAAAACCTAGTTGGTGAGCGGCTCAAAGCCTTTGCCATTCTCACCAATCGCAACAAGCAAGTGGCGGCCAATAAACCCGCACAATCTCGGTTGATTCTCACCAGCATTAATGCGGTGATGATGCGCACCGCACCGCAAGCCTATTTTAACCGCGCTTTCCTCACCCTAAAGCTCAGCAACCGCGTGAACCTATCAGATTTTGCGACTTATTTTGTGCGCAATGGTTTTCATAAAGTTGCCACCGTTCACGAAAAAGGCGAATTCGCCATCCGCGGCTCAATTGTCGATATATTTTCAGGCAATATGACTTTGCCAGCTAGGCTCGATTTTTTCGGCGATACTTTGGACAGTATCAAAAGCTTTGACCCATTGACCCAACGCAGCCAAGCCAAGCTAAAAGGCATCACCATTCTGCCCGCCGGCGAGATGATGCTCAATGACAAAACAATCTCGACCTTCCGCAGTAAATATGTAGCAGAATTTGGCGCTGTGAAATCCGAAGATGCTTTATATGAAGCCATATCAGCCGGGCGCAGCGCGGTCGGCATGGAACATTGGATGCCATATTTCCATGATGAGTTGGATACGATTTTTGATTTTTGTCAAAATCCTCTCATCATGACCGACCATCAAATGCAAGAAAGTGTCAATGCGCGTGATGAGCAAATCAATGACTATTACAAAGCCCGCATCGAAGCCGTGGAGCATCAAGGCCTCGGCGCCCCCTTATACAAACCAGTAAAACCGGATGACTTATATATAGGCAAAGCCGCATTGGCCGACATTCTGGCAAAAAAACAAACCATAGAGTTAAACAGCTTCACCATTCCAGCAGCTTTAGATGGTTCAAATGTCATCGATTTTGGTGGCAAAATTGGCCGCAAATTCAGCGCCGAACGGCTCGAGCGCGATAAAAATATTTATGACATTGTCAGCCAATATCTAACCGGTTTGCAAAATGACCAACAAAAAGTGCTAATTTGCTGCCAATCAACCGGCAGCGCTGAGCGACTGCGCGATCTATTGCTCGACCATGGCATTCAAAACAGCACCTATATCGAGAATTTTCAACAATTTAGCGCGTTAGGCGCAGGCAGTCTGGCTTTTGCCCCCACACCAATTGCGTCTGGTTTTAGCATTGCCAACCTTCATTTCATCGCCGAGCAAGACATATTGGGCGATAGCCTTAAAAATGCCCATAAAAAACGCCGCGCTGCAGATTTTATTTCCGAAGCCTCATCGCTGACCATTAATGATTTCATCGTGCATATCGAGCATGGCATCGGGCAATTTACTGGGCTGAAAACCATCGAGGTTTCTGGCAACCCACATGATTGTTTGGAACTTAAATATGCTGGTGGAGATCGGCTCTATCTACCGGTCGAAAATATCGAATTGCTCAGCCGTTATGGCAGCGAAGAAATTGGCGCACAGCTCGATAGGCTAGGCGGTTCAGGTTGGCAAGCACGTAAAGCCAAATTAAAAGAACGCATTAAAGACATTGCCAATAAGCTGATTAAAGTCGCTGCCGAGCGCATGCTTAAAAAAGGCAAAATCATTGCCGATCCGGATCATCTATATCAAGAATTTGTCGCCCGCTTTGGTTTTAATGAGACAGAAGATCAACTACACGCCATTGAGGACATTGTTGCCGATATGCAATCCGGCAAACCCATGGACCGGCTTATTTGCGGCGATGTTGGCTTTGGCAAAACCGAAGTGGCATTACGCGCAGCTTTCTTAGCAGTTATGTCAGGCATGCAAGTGGCGCTGGTTGTGCCAACCACATTGCTAGCCCGCCAGCATTACAAAACCTTCATCGAGCGGTTTAAAGACCTACCGATTCGCATCGATCAAGCTTCACGTTTGGTCGGCACCAAAGCCCTTAACGATACCAAAGCCGCCATGGCATCGGGCGAGGTAGATATTGTCATTGGCACCCATGCCTTGCTAGCCAAAAATATAAAATTCGACAGCCTCGGCTTGCTGATCATCGATGAAGAACAGCATTTTGGCGTGGTGCATAAAGAGCGCTTAAAAGAATTACAATCCGACATTCATGTACTGACACTCACCGCCACCCCCATACCACGCACCATGCAATTGGCTATGACTGGGGTGCGCGAATTATCGATCATCGCCACGCCACCTGTTGATAGGTTGGCGATCCGCACTTTTATTTCGCCGCTTGATCCGGTGATCATTCGTGAGGCATTGATGCGCGAGCATTACCGCGGCGGGCAGAGTTTCTACGTGTGTCCGCGGGTTTCAGACCTCGAGGAACGGGCAGACTTCCTACGTGAATTTGTGCCCGAAATTAAATTTGTCATTGCCCACGGCCAAATGACACCGGCTTCATTGGACGAGGTGATGAATGCGTTTTACGATGGCAAATATGATCTACTGCTCGCCACCACCATCATCGAAAGCGGCATTGACATCCCAACCGCCAATACACTCATCATCCATCGCTCTGACATGTTCGGCCTTGCACAACTTTACCAATTGCGTGGCAGGGTAGGGCGCAGTAAAACCCGTGCCTATGCCTTATTCACCTTACCAACCCATGGCAAAATATCCGAAAACGCACAAAAACGCCTGAATGTATTACAATCGCTCGATAGCCTAGGCGCAGGCTTTACCCTCGCCAGCCACGATTTGGACATTCGCGGCGCTGGCAATCTACTGGGAGATGAACAATCCGGCCATGTCAAAGAAGTTGGCTTCGAGCTTTATCAAGACATGCTCGAAGAGGCCATTGCCAGCCTTAAATCTGGCGACCTCAATGTCGAGGTCGATGAAAAATGGACCAGTGAGATCAACATTGGCATCCCAGTACTTATCCCCGAAAATTACGTTACCGATCTTGACCTGCGTCTCGGCCTATACCGCCGCCTATCTGGCTTTGAAACCGCCGCAATGATTGATGATTTCTCTGTCGAACTAACCGATAGATTCGGTAAAAAGCCCGAAGAAGTGATCTATCTACTTAAAATCATGAAGATCAAACTCATGTGCCGCCGCGCCAATATCGATAAGGTCGATGCCGGCCCCAAAGGCCTGACCATCCGATTCCGCAAAAATAACTTCGCCAATGCAAGCGGGCTTATGGAGCTGATTCAAACCAGCCGTGGCAAGATTAAACTACGTAACGACCAGCGTATATTCCTAGCCGAAGGCATGCCACACGAGAAAGACCGATTGCGGGTCTGCACCGAGTTTATTGAAATATTGAATGGCCTAATCGATGAGTTAGATGAAGAAAACGTGTAAAACTAACGGTATTATAATACCTAAAATATAAACCATTGTTTTTATTGTGTTTTTTAGAAGAAACAAATTTGACATTCACTTTCATTGCTATATAACCACATCATCTTTAATCGAAATAGACAATCGGAATTGTGATAATGAAAACTTTTTCAGCAACTCCTTCAGATATCGATAAGAAATGGATTCTTATTGATGCCGAAGATCTTGTACTTGGTCGTTTAGCAAGCATCATTGCTTCACGCCTACGTGGCAAGCATTTACCTACTTTCACTCCGCATATGGACACCGGCGATAATATCGTGGTTATCAATGCAGATAAAGTGCATCTAACTGGTAAAAAACGTGAAGACAAAACATATTACTGGCATACAGGTCATCCTGGCGGCATCAAATCACGTACAGCCGAAGACCTTCTAGACGGTCGTTTCCCGACACGTGTACTAGAAGCTGCTGTAAAACGCATGTTACCTGGTGGCCCACTAAGCCGCAAACAACTTAAAAACCTATATCTATATGCTGGTCCATCTCATGAGCAAGAAGCTCAACAGCCAGAAGTTTTGGATGTAGCTGCTATGAATCCTAAAAATGTAAAGGGTCGTAAATAATGTCAAAAACTCTTGAAGATCTAGCAGAAGTAACAGACATCGTATCTGAAGAAAATGCCGCTCCTAAATATGAGCAAAAATTAGACGCCCAAGGCCGTGCATATGCAACTGGCAAACGTAAAGACGCTGTTGCACGTGTTTGGATCAAACCAGGCTCAGGCAAAATCACTGTAAACGGCCGCGATGTTGAAACATATTTCGCCCGTCCTGTACTACGTCTTATCATCGCCCAAGCATTTGAAATTGCTGAACGCGTTGATGCATACGACATTGTATGCACAGTTAAAGGTGGCGGTCTTTCAGGCCAAGCTGGTGCTGTTCGTCATGGTGTATCACTTGCGCTAACCCGCTTTGAAACAGAATTACGTGCCCCGCTTAAGAAAGCTGGCTTCCTAACTCGTGATGCTCGTGTTGTTGAACGTAAAAAATACGGTCGTGCTAAAGCCCGTAAGAGCTTCCAGTTCTCAAAACGTTAGTCAAAACTGTATATCAAATTCGAAAGAGCTTGCAGTTTTGCAAGCTCTTTTTTTATGTTAAATTGACTCTTGAGGGAGGTGCAATTGTTCGACACCATTTCAGAATTTAGCTATCTAATTCCATTTTTCATCGCCACACTTATTTTTGGTTTTGTGCCCGGCCCATCCATTATGTATACCATGGCACAAACTGTAGCGCGTGGCCGACGAGGTGGCCTTAATGCGGCCTTTGGCATTCACATCGGTTGTTTCGCCCATATCATTGCGGCGGCTCTAGGGTTGAGCGCAATTTTTAGTTTGGTTCCGGAATTATATCTAACCGTTAAATTCATCGGTGTGGCTTATTTGCTTTATTTGGGCGTTAAAATGTTTCGCTCCAAAACCACAAGTAAAATTGATGGCGACATTCCGGTTGAGCATATCGCAACCGAACGAAAATCCACCTTCATCAGCAGCGCAATGGTCGAGATCTTAAACCCCAAAACCGCCATTTTCTACATTGCTTTTTTACCGCAATTTATTAATGTAGATGCGGCATGGCCAGTGTGGGTGCAATTTGTGGTATTGGGTCAGATTATCAATATGGTTTTCTCATCCGCTGACTTGATTTATATATTCGCCGCAGATTATATTATAGAAAAATTCAAAGGCAATACCGCCAGTGGCAAATATTTAAACTGGGTTGGCGGCTCACTATTGATCGGCCTTGCCACCCATTTAGCTCTCGAAGAATAATCATAAAGAATAGAGATTGTAATGACAGATAATAAATTAAAAGTTGGTATTTTGGGCGCGTCTGGCTATACAGGCGCCGACCTTGTGCGTTTGGCCGCTCAACATCCGAATATGGATTTAAAAGTACTGACCGCCAACAGCCATGCCGGCAAAAAATATGCCGAAGTCTACCCACATCTAGGCGGTATGGATTTGCCAGACCTGATTAAAATTGAAGATGCCAATTGGAGCGACCTCGATGTTATTTTCTGCGGCCTGCCACATGGCACCACACAAAAAATTGTTGCTTCCTTACCTCAACATGTAAAAGTGATAGACTTAAGCGCCGATTTCAGATTGCGCAATACTGATACATATCACGAATGGTATGGTCATGAACATTATGCGCCACAGCTACAACCATCTGCCGTTTATGGCCTGCCAGAACATTATAGAGAGCAAGTCAAAGACGCACGGCTTGTGGCCTGCCCGGGCTGCTACCCAACCGCTGTGCTCCTACTGCTCATTCCCTTGCTGAAAGCTAAATTACTCGATGAAAAATCACTGATCATCGATGCCAAATCCGGCCTGACTGGCGCCGGCCGTGGCTTGAAACTAAATACATTATTCGCCGAAGCCGGCGAGGGCATGAGCGCTTATGCCGTAGCCGGTCATCGCCATGCGCCCGAAATTGAGCAAGAGCTTACTTCCGCTTTAGGCAGCGATGTCATGGTCACTTTCACCCCGCATCTCATCCCAATGAACAGAGGCGAATTTATCTCAACCTATGCCAATCTAGCCAATGGTGCATCAGTACAAGATTTACGAGAATGCCTAAACAATGCCTACCAAGACGAGCCATTTGTACGGCTACTCGCCGAAGGCGCGGGCATTGGCACCCAACATGTCCGTGGCTCAAACCATTGTTTATTGTCAGTCAATAAAGACCGGGTTGATGGCCGAGTTATCTTATTCTCAACCTTGGACAATCTGGTCAAAGGCTCAAGCGGGCAGGCCATCCAGAATATGAATATCATGTTTGGTTTGGATGAAACATTGGGTCTAAACCAGCAACCAATGTTCCCTTAATCAAGGCAACTCCATGCATTTTGACATCATACTCATTGTCTTATTTGCCGCCATTTTGCATGCCAGTTGGAATGCCATGCTAAAAGTACAGGGTGATCGCTTTGTGGTTATCAGCCTTATGGCAAGTTTCAGCGCATTAATTGGCTTGCCATTTGTTATTTATTATGGCCTGCCTTCGCCGGAAATTTGGCCCTATATAGCCGCTTCTGGCGTCATTCATTTCATATATAAAATGTTGCTCATTAGCGCCTATAAACACGGCGACTTTGGCCAAGTTTACCCGATAGCACGTGGCGGTGCGCCGCTATTATTGCTCGTCGCCACTTTGTGGTTTCTAGCCGATATAGAGTTTACAAGTTGGGAGATTATCGGCTCACTAACCGTTTCAATCGGTCTGCTATTGCTTATTTTCAACAATGGAATCAAAGTTATAATGGCCAATAGCAAAGGCATAATATTTGCCATCGGTGCGGCAGTCTCAATTGCCAGCTACACCTATGTTGATAGTATGGGCGCCCGCATAAATGGCAGCGCTTTGCATTATATGGCACTGTTCAGCATTGTCGATGGTCTGCCAATCTTTCTCTATATGCTGTATAAACGCAAGGGCAATATTTTGCCGACAATTCAAAGCAATTATAAAAATGGTCTCATCGTCGCGGGGCTTTCGTTTATTTCCTACGGTTTGTTTTTATGGGCAGCCACCCAAGCGCCCATTGCGCTCATCGCCTC
>NVUS02000088.1 GCA_002402005.2 OCS116 cluster bacterium
CGCATAGGATTTATCGTCATCCATATCGCCAACAATCTGTGTCACCCCGGCTAGGCTTTCAGGAATACTTCGCCCCCTATTGAACACATATACGTCATGGCCAGCTTTGGCCGCCTCCTCTACACAGCTCAGAGATATATTCCCTGTGCCGCCAATAAATAGTATTTTTGACATCTTAATGTCTCCCAACAGTTTTCAATCATTAGATTGCCCTTGGCACAATGTCGATATATGGCACATCAGCATTAAGTACAATGTCTTCAGGCTCTGGCCCACATAGTTCGGTTAGTCGCAAAATCCAACTCAACGCCTCGTGCGCTATTAACTGGTATGTTCCTTTCCGGAAATTTGGTTATTGCAACGAGTTTACTGAATTATGGTAGACCAACACATAATTCGGTTCAATTATAAACGACAACACTCCTCGCTTTTTAGCGGCCATAAAACCAGCTTGAGTGCGTTCGAACTGCGCGATTGAGGCAAACAGATAAAATATCAATTCACCGTTAGCCGTGGTTGTACCGATTGTTTCATTTAATGATTGAAAACTTACGCCCCGCGCTTTCAAATTCCCCACCACATCGAACGGATATGACCAGTGCGCCAGTGTCGCAAAATAATCGATAGCAGAGTAAAAACTGAGCTGCAAGCAGATTTTCATTTCAAGCTTGCTTCGTCAAATACTGATCAAAGTATGAAGGTCAGCGAGGTAAATCGCGAATTGGGGAGACTTCATCCTCGAATGGCACATGTCGCCGTCGAAATGTTGCGCCTTCTACATATTTCGGTTCGCTGATCCGGTCCATTCGAAAATGACGGAAGTCATTGCGTGCAGGATCCCAAGCCACCAAATACCATAATGGTGGCAAGATCAGCATGGCTTGCGGTTCAACCTGTCGGCTAGTTACAGCCCCTTTTGCGTCACGGTACTGAAAACGTAGATGTAGCCGTTGCAGAAAAGCCGTCTCGAATGCAGGCAGCAACGCAGGATCCATCACTCCCATATTTGATATGTCCACCTGCGGCGCAAGTTTCCCGACGTATAAGCAATCTAGAAATCGGCGCAAGTCTCGAACTTTGTCCGATGGTAGAGCTTTCTCAATTTTGGCAAGTCCAGCATCTGCGAGACTTGAAAAGGGTAGATTTCCGGCTGCACGCATAGATGCAACGCTGATGAGAAGCGCAAAGACCTCAGCGACCGAAAGTCGCGCTGTGGTTTGAACCGATTGTGGGTCAAGTTGTAGGCCGCCCCCGCGCCCAGGCTCAGAATGAATGACAAAGCCCTCATCGCGCAGCGCACTAATATCACGTAACACTGTACGCCTAGACGCGCCAACCTCCTCCGCTAAGCTAGCGATTGTCGAAGTGCCGTTGCGGCGAAGGCTACGCACGATGGCGTCTTGTCGGAGGCGAATGTTCATTTCGTGAGGTTACCATTGAATGGTGTCAATATTTGTCACCATTAGGTTATAGACAATGTCTGAAATGTCAGCAAGGAAGTTTTGAAATTGCAACACGCATCTGAAACACATGGCGTCACCTGATCGCCCCTAAAAAATAAAAAGGAAATATAATGTCTAATCTAACCGATTTTCCCAAGCCCACCCTTATTTCAGTCAACGGCGTGAAACTCGAGGTTTTTGAAGCAAGTCAGCAAAATGCGGGAAACCCGATTATACTCTGTCATGGCTGGCCAGAACATGCCTTTACGTGGCGCCATCAAGTGCCAGCTCTTGTCGCAGCAGGCTATCACGTCATCGTTCCAAACCAGCGCGGTTATGGCAACTCATCCTGTCCGAGTGAAGTAACTGACTATGACATTGAACATCTGGCAGGTGATCTCATCGCACTATTGGATCACTATGGATACGAAAAAGCCACCTTTGTCGGCCATGATTGGGGTGCAGCTGTCGTTTGGGGGCTGACCTTATTGCATCCCGACCGGGTAGATAAAGTTATAAACTTAGCTTTGCCTTACCAAGAGCGTGGAGAGATTTCTTGGATCGAGATGATGGATGCAATATTTGGCGGCGACTTCTATTTTGTTCACTTTAATCGACAACCAGGCGTCGCGAATGCTGTGTTAGACAAAAATGCTTCCCAGTTCCTTCGCAATATATTCCGCAAGAATGTGCCCCTAGCTCCGCCTGAACCCGGTATGTTGATGATCAATCTCGCAAAGGCAGTAACACCAATGGGCGAGCCCATAATGAGTGATAACGAACTGGCCGTTTTCGTCTCCGCATTCGAAAATTCAGGGTTCACAGGCAGCATAAACTGGTACAGAAACCTTGATCGCAATTGGCACATATTGGGAGAAGTGAACCCAATCATCCAACAGCCCACACTTATGCTTCATGGCGATCAGGATATGATCCCCAAGTTTGAAAAACTAACAGAATTTGTGCCCAATGCTGAAGTTGTCAGTCTTAATTGCGGTCATTGGATCCAGCAAGAAAAGCCAGAAGAAACAAACCAAGTGATTTTAAAATGGCTGAAACAGCAGGGAGTCAACTAGTACCAAAAGCGTTCCAAATTTAAGTATGCCCTCAGGCTTGGTCTGGGGGTATAAAGCGAAGTAGAAGGCAGAAAGGTGCACTGCCCAGAAATATTTGGAGACTAGAGGATGGCAGATATAATTTTTTTCAAAAGCCAAGACGAGTTTAGCGATTGGTTAGAAGAACATCCTGAGGCCAGTGAAATTTGGGTGGGCTATTTCAGGAAAAGCACAGGACGCGATAGCCTTACATGGTCTACATCAGTAGATGTCGCTCTTTGTTTTGGTTGGATTGACGGTATACGAAAAACCGTTGATGACCAAAGTTTTAAAATCCGCTTCACACCGCGCAAAAAAAACAGTGTATGGAGCGCTGTGAACGTAAAGAAGGTAAAAGCGCTCATTCAGCTTGGAAAGATGAAACCAGCAGGAATGCATCTCTATAACAACAGAACCGATTTGCATGGTTATTCCTCTGAAGATAGAAATGTGCCACTTGCCAAAGAATATGAAGAGAAAATCAAAGAAAATTCAATAACTTGGCAATTCATCATTAATTTAGCGCCTTCCTATAAAAGAGATTCTATCTGGTGGGTTATGAGCGCCAAAAGAGAAGAGACACGATTAAAAAGGCTTGGCATACTAATTTCTTCCTCGGAAGCAGGGTTAAAAATACCAATGTTTCGAAAAAAATAATTTTTACACGGCAACTGTCACTAGGTATTTACCTCAAGATTAATAAATAGAATTTGGTATCTTTCTGTTATATTTTTTGACATATCAGAAAAATACATGAGCCATATAGGAAGCATGAGATTTTTTTAAATAAAATTAATCTTATAAATCAGATAATTGGCGTTCTCACCAATCCAATCGATCATCGGTGAAACGGAAAATATCCTAACTGGTTTTCACTTGATAAAACTATGTTTTAAGTGGATTATAACATTGTTAAAAAAGAAACAAAAGATGGCTCATCAAAATACAGATATATGATAAGACACTTCGAAAACAAACGGGTCGTCTAGCAAACCTCTAAAAAGCAGTTGCTAAATCTTGGGGAATAAACAAATTTTGGAGTTTTAAAAAATAACTTCAAACCTCTAATTAACTCTAACATTGAAACCTGAAAATTATTTTCTAATTACAACGATCACGATCATCTCAAACTTGAA
>NVUS02000089.1 GCA_002402005.2 OCS116 cluster bacterium
ATAGATTGTGCTTGTCGGTGCCTCAAGACTTTCTGCCATTTCGGGGATTGTCCATTCGCCTTGATTCTCATCAAACAGCCGAATTATATTAATAAATCTATTTAAACCAGTCATTATGCCTCTATTTTCAATGTTTTGCCATTATCAGTATATCATAATTAAAATCAACATTCGATATTATAATATCAGATTGTTAGAATGATTTTGATCCATGTCACTCAAAGGCGTATTTCTGTAATTTATGAAAATGGCAATGATTTATATCTTTTGGTTATTGAAAAAAAGAGCCGCAAATAAATGAATTAGAAATTTCGCTTCACGTTTATTTCCTCTACCCATAGTTGCCAAGCTCTATCCATTTGGCCAATATTAGTATCATTGCTGTTTTTGGCTTCTTGAGGCGTTAAATAATTAGGCTCACCAAGTTGAATGGCTGACAATTGAATGCGTGCGCCAACCTCAGTATAGACAGCCATAAAAACCGCTTTTGCCAGTGTGTCAGTGGCGACCGTAAATCCGTGACCGCGCATCAAAACTACCGATAAATCTGATAAATGTTCGGCCAGATCTTTGCCCAATTGAGCATTGCGTATCAACATATCACTCGCGTCACCAACGCTATTTCTAATTTCATATGGCTGCCCAGACCCCTGCAGAAAGCCACACATATGGCAAACAGGCCGCAAGCTACCTTCAACAACAGTGAATGGCACAACACTGGGGGCATGACTGTGAATGATGGCATTCACATCTGGCCGAAGTTTGTAGATTTCGCTATGAATAAACCGTTCAAGAAATGGTCTTTTATCAGTTTTCGTGAGAATATCACCTTCTAAATTATGAACCAAAACATCCTCAGCCCGAATGCGGTCTGGGGCTTTGCTATAAGACATCAGAAAACTATTTGGATCAGCCGCATTGCGGCAGCTGACATGCCCAAATGCATCCAGAACGCCCTTATCGTACAAAATTGCACTCGCCAGCATAATATCATTTGCTTGTTGCTCCGCTGTCATACGTATTTCCTGTTGTTCAGTTCGTCATAACTGTTTAATGACGACTCTTGCATGGTTCTTTGTTTGAAATATAACTTATATTTAGCACAAAAAGCCCAATTGTTAAGAAAAAACAACCAAAATTAGCGTTATATGATAATTTATAAATGGATATATGCATTAGCGATAATTAGAATCTCTTCGAATTTTTTGACCACTATCAGATAGTAATTTGATTCCAATTCAACAATTTTAATTATGATGCAGACGAAAATATGTTGATACCAAGAATTCACCCAGTATCAACTATCTGTTAAAATGCCTAAATGTCGTTTTACGCCACACAGACACCTGGGACTGCTATCTTTTCAAATAGGTGTGGAGATGCTGAGATATTCTCTGGATAGGATGCTAAAACTGCCTGAAACTCAGGGTTGGAAAAAGCTTTGACAAAAGCCGCAGCAGATTCCCATACAGCGATGTTGATATAGCTAGAGCTACCCTCGATTCCTTTATGAAGCTGACCAGATAAACAACCTTGAGACAGCATGAACTGTCCATCTTCCTCCCAACGTTCTAGAAACTCTTCCTCAACTTCTGCTGGTACATGAAATCGGTTGATCAAAGTAACTGGTTCATTACTTTTAGTTTTCATTTGTTGTGCCAGCGTAATTACTTCATCCATTTCAACAAGCTTTACCATTTTTTTTCCTTTAAATTAATATTGATTATTTGCTGTTATTGCAAAATTACGTTTGTATTAAATGCATTATATTACATTTAATATATTATATATAATATAATATTTTATCAAGGAAATTCTTAATTTCTTTATTTGTTGACTTTAATTCACAAGCAAACATGTATTTGTGACTCAAACTTGATTTGCAAATTAATGGGGTGATTCGAATATATATATGGGAATAAGCTTGCGGATAAATGTAATTATTTTGCTAAGAATTTATACCGTTGAGTATGCTTGATTGCGTTGAAGGCAATCAGATTTTTTGTTTGAGAAATGCTAATGCCATGATAATTAGCGCTGGTTCACTTTTCTATCGATTTAAGCGGTAGCAGGCACGTATATAACGCGTAAATTATTTCATAAAACATATATATACGAGGTGATGGTTTCTAAAAATTATTACGGTTTTCCGAGAGATGAGGAAAAGCCGATTCATGAAATTAAACCCCTGCGAGAAAATAATTTCATGAATTTTAAGGCTCTATTGCGACTATAACCCAATCATTGTTTGCGGCAGGTATAGTGCAATTTGTGGGAAAAGCACAAGTAAAGCAACCATAAATGCCATGGCAAACCAGAATGGCCAAATGCCCGCAAAAATTTCGCGCATGGGAACCTCGGGCGCAATAGATTTAACGATGAATACATTTAATCCTACAGGAGGTGATATCATTCCCATTTCCAAAACAATCATAATGATAATGCCAAACCACACCAAATCCCATCCTAAAGATGCAGCTATTGGCATAATGACCGGCAAGGTAAGCACCATCATTGCAATGCCTTCTAGGAAAGTCCCTAAGAAGATATAGATGGCAATGACCACTAACAAAATACCGATATCACCAATAGGTAAAGTGGTTAAGAAGATCACCAATTGGCTCGGAAGTTCGGTTAGAGACATGAACGGAATGAACACAAAAGCACCAATAAGAATTAGAAATATAGTGGCAGTAGCACCAACGGTTTGGGAAATCACCACAGCCAATGAAGCTAAATTTATTTGCTTGCGGGCGACAGCCACTAAAAAGGTAAGAAACGCGCCGACGGCAGATGCTTCAACAGGTGTAAAGAAACCCGTATACATGCCGACAATGGTCAGTAATATCACCCCAAGAATTGGAACAGCCTTCCACAGCGCTTGTAAGCGCTCAGTCAAGGAAGATTTGTTGCCGGCTGGCGCTTGTTCTGGGCGTCGAAAAATAAAATATCTGACGGCCAAAAGAAACAACCCCGTTAACATTATACCCGGCAAAACACCTGCCATGAACAATCGCCCAATGCTTTGTTCGGTGAGCACAGCATAAATAATCATGCCGCCAGAAGGTGGAATTAAAAAACCGAGTGTGCCGCCCGCAGCCACCGAGCCGGTGGCTAAACTATTGCCATATTTATATCGTTTCATTTCAGGCAATGCCACGCGCCCCATGGTGACGGCCGAAGCTAAAGATGAGCCCGATAACGCAGCAAACATCGCACACGCGACCACAGTAGAAGAGGCGAGGCCACCTTTAAAATGGCCAATCCAACGTTGGGCTGCTGTGAACAAGTCTTTTGACATTCCAGAAATGCCTGCAAAATTTCCCATCAAAACAAACATAGGAATGACAATTAAGTTGTAATTTGATGCCGCTTCCATGGTTTCGCCGGTTAAATTTGAAAAGGCCGTTCCCCAAGATCTAGAGAAAGCCCGTTCCGCATCCATTCCAGCCAATACAAGCCGTTGCCCACCGGCCAATACAGTGCCAAAAAAGCCAACAACAAGCATTGACAAACCAACAGGCATTCGTAATGAGAGCAAGGCGAAAAGAGCCAAAATGCCCCCGATGCCAATTATTTCTAAGGTCATATTCGTGTGTCCTAATTTTCGTAAATTTCGGGTATTTTTTTGTTTTTAATCAAATGGTAAATATCGAATAGCTGGCCAATCGCAAATAGACCGAAGCAAATTGACAAACCGTAATAAAAATATTCGTAGGAGATTTCCAATTGCTGCGTAACTTCACCAAATTTTACCGCCTTGGCGCCTGAAATCCATAGCCGCCAACTCATCATAATTACAAATATAGCGCCGATAACGCGCGTTAATATCAGCGAAAGACGCGTTGCCTTCTGGCCCATCATTTCAGTTACAATTTCAATTTCGATATGTGCACCAACACGGCCACCATAAGGTATAGAAATGGCAACAAGGGCGATAAGAGCGAGGATAAAAGTGTCCTCAGCGCCTTGAATGGGTGCGTTTATAAGTTTCCGCATTATCAAAACATTAAAGACGATGATAATCGTTAGAAACGCCAATAGGCAGCCGCCAATATACATGGCCATGCGCGCGACAAAAATCTCAAATAATATTTGTATTTTGGGCAGTCTTTTAACGGGTTTATGGGTATCTGTGTCCATAGATAAATTTCCTTTTATATGTCTGCGAGGTGAATTTCCTCGCAGACATCGTCAGTTTATTTATTCAAAGCTTCATAGATTTCTTGAGCATTATCAATGCCCCGATCTTTGTAGTCTTTAAACAATATGTCCAACCCTTTGAGGTTTGCTTCATCCATTGCAGCACGGTTTTCAGCCGTTACATTAATGCGATTAACTCTCTTCATTCTTTCAGGGTTTTCTGCCATGGCTTTTAACGCCAACTCATCAGCCAAATCAAAAGATTCTGCGGCTTTTAAAGAGAAGGGACGACCTGCTACACTATCGATAATGGCACGATGTTCATCTGAAAGGCCTTCATAGCGTTCTTTGTTCATCACAACAAACAGTACGGCAAAGTTTACAGGTGAACCTTCTACCATGTGGGTTGTCACATCCCAGAAGTTCCAAGGTGGCGACATGTTACTAATTGAAACATAAGCAGCATCAATTGTACCTGTAGATAAACCAGTATACACTTCTGTAATTGGCATTTGAACAGGGACAGCGCCCGCAGCTTCTATGAGCGGTTTCGTCATAGCAGCGTAAGGTACAATTTTAGCACCCGCTAAACCTTCTAAGGTTGAAACGTCTCTCGTTGCAGCCAATACATTGCCAGCAACGGTAAATAAGCCGATTAATTTTACATCTTTATATTCTTGCGAAAGATGTTCGTCATAAGCATCCCAAATGCGGTTTGTAGAGTCTACAGCCGTTTCAGATTTGCCTGGCAAAATGGCAAGCATTGAACGCGGAAAAATTGTCGGCGTATAAGCACTCACGCCAAGCGTTAAGTCGGCGACATTTTCCAATGCGCGCTTATATTGTTGAACAGGGCCTGCACCAAGCTGACCGCCAGGGAACAATACAGTGCTCAGATCACCACTAGATTTTTCTTTAATTTGTTCATTAAACCATTCAAACACCCGCGTATGTAGGTGATGTGGTCCAGGTAAAAAGCTACCCACAATGAGTTCTTCTGCTTTTATTGATGTTGCCGTCAGGCTCATGATGCTTAGGCTCATTGCCAAAGCAAGTTTTAGTTTTTTAAATTTCATCTTATATCCTCCCGATGTCATAAAATATGGTTGTTAAATTCTACTTTTAAGAAACATCCTCCTTCACAGTTTGTGATTTATTTTCTGGTTTGAACGAGAATGAAAGGCCACGCGTCTCTAGCTCGGCTTGACCAATAGCTTCACGCTCCATAACGCGTTTATATGCAGGCAACTCAGACATCCGCACATTATGAGCTGCAAAATTCGGATATTTATCACTGGGGAAGCCCGCGCCTGTCACGCGAAACCAAACCCAATTAATATAAGTGTCCACACTCGACCATTGATCGCCATACCACCAAGGTCCAGAGCCTGCAAATCGTTGCTCAATTCTTTGAAAATGCAGTTCAAGCCCCTTGGCAGCCAACTCCCACACGTTGGCTTGTGTATTGTCCAACGAACAAAAATAATGTGGCAGTCGTATGCGCGTGACAAATGGGTGCAAGACTGACGAACAAAATGATAGATCCGCCAGAATTTGTGCGCGATCAATTTCATTTTTGGTTTGCGGCAGTAATTTTGCCTCTGGAAATCGCCGGTCTAGAAATGTTGCAATGGCAATATTTTCAGACAGCACGTCATCATCAATTACCAGTGCCGGCACCTTGCCTGCAGGGTTTATTTTTAAAAACTCTTCAGAACGGTGCTCGTTAGCATTAAAGGCGATGACGCGGCTTTCATAGTGAACACCCGCCTGTTCTAATGCAATCATCGGCACTCTGGAACATGTGCCGGGTGCAAAATATACAGTTATCAAAGTCATGTAACTTTCCTTATTGTGTGAATGTAACTTTATAATAAAATATATTTATTTCAATAAAATTCTTTTAAATTAGCAATAAATTCCCAATTTCCGGTATAAATACCCAAAATATTACAATAAAATATATTTTATCACAATAAAGCGCTTCCGTTTTTGAAACACGTTGGTTATGATGAAGGTTAAATTGGGGTTGTTTATTGGCTTGTTGATAAAGCCTTTGGTTTTAAGGGATGAAATTATGAAGAAAATTATATTAATTACCGGCACATCAAGCGGCTTTGGTAAAATGGCTGCCGAAACTTTGGCGCAAGCTGGGCATTTGGTATATGGCTCAATGAGAGATATTAAGGGACGTAACAAAGCCAACAAAGCGGCGTCCGACCAATATAGCGTAGACAATAAGGTTTTCTTAAATACGTTAGAGCTCGATGTTTGTGATCAAACCTCTATCGATGCTGCTGTAACACAGATTATTGAACAGCAAGGTAAGATTGATGTCATCATCCACAATGCTGGTCATTTAATGGTTGGCCCAACCGAAGCATTTTCACCAGAGGAAATATTGCACCTTTATGATGTTAATGTAGCGGGGACACAACGTGTTAATCGTGCGGTTCTACCTCATATGCGTGAAGCGGGTGAAGGACTTGTTGTTTGGATTGGGTCATCAAGCACCTCAGGCGGTACGCCGCCATATTTGGCGCCATATTTTGCTGCAAAGGCAGGCATGGATGCGCTTGCGGTCAGTTATTCTGCTGAATTATCCCGATGGGGCATCGAGACCTCAATCATTGTACCGGGTGCATTCACCAAAGGTACCAATCATTTCCAAAATGCAGGCCACCCGAAGGATGAAGCTTGTGTCGAAGCTTATGCAAAAGGGCCAACCTCAAATATTCTAGAGATTGCAATTCCTGCTTTGGCGGCGCTTGAACCTGCTGACGCAGACCCGCAAGAGGTTGCTTCGGCTATCTTAGATGTGGTCAATATAGATCATGGCAAGCGACCATTCCGAGTACATATTGACCCAATTGGTGATGGTGCCGAAGAAGTTGACAAAATTAAAGATCGAATTCAAGCCGAAATGCTAAGGCGCATAGGTTTAGAAGACTTATTGAAACCAGCCATAAAGTAGCCGTTGGTAAGAAGGTGAATAGAAATGTTAAATATATAGAAAACTCACATAAAATATATTTTATTAAATTACATATTTACATTTTTGTAATTTACAGCTAGTTTATGTCCATCGAGTTTAATTAAAGATTGGAAATAAAATGACGAATAGAGTTGCAATTATAACGGGCGCGTCTCGTGGTATTGGAGAAGCCATTGCTGTAAGAATCGCCAATGACGGATATTCAGTGGTTGTTGGCTATAAAGGTGCAAAAGACAAAGCCGATAATGTGGTTAAAGCCATTACATCAGCTGGTGGCGAAGCGATCGCCGTGCAAGTTGACATCGCCGATGAAGCCAGTGTCAAAAGCCTATTCAGCCAAACTGTTGAAAAATTTGGTGGGGTGGATGCGGTTGTGAATTCAGCAGGTATGATGCAATTGTCACCAATTGCCGAAGGTAATATCGAATTATTTGACCAAACCATAGCAACAAATTTGCGCGGTACTTTTTTAGTTCTGTCCCAAGCGGCGCAAAATGTGCGTGAGGGTGGTAGAATCGTAGCGATTTCAACATCAGTGGTTGTGCCTGCATTCCCAACCTATGGCGCTTATGTTTCCGCAAAAGCCGGCTCAGAAGGCCTAGTTCGCGTGCTTGCCAATGAGATGCGTGGTAAAAACATAACTGTAAACGCTGTTTCACCTGGCCCTGTTGCCACTGAATTATTCTTACATGGTAAACCCCAAGCGGTTATTGACAAATTGTCAAAAATTCCCCCATTGGAAAGACTTGGTCAACCAGAGGATATTGCCTCAACAGTGTCATTCTTACTGGGTAAAGATGGCGGTTGGATAAACGCACAAATCATCCGCGCAAATGGCGGATTTGTATAGGTTAAATAACTTTTGGTCTCAAATATTATATGTGTGTAAATTAATATTTGAGGCCAGTAATCATCACATCGAGCAGAGCGTTAAGTTTAGGAATACGTTCCTCTCCAGAGTGATCTGCAACAATATTAGGATGATGAAAACCACAAGTAGCCTCAATCAAAAGACCAGCCACTAAATCAGCAGATTGCAGCTTAAATTGCTTGTTTTCCATAGCTCTACCAACCAATATCGACATTTGAGAATGCATGCTATTTAAATGCTTTTTAATAAATGGTTTTTTATTAGATGCTGCAACATCAAACCCTTCAAAAAGTTCTGGCTCACCCACCACTCTGCTATGTTTGCGTTGGTAAAGACATAAAAACCACTTGTAAATGGCATCAATAGGGTCCGCATTTTCATCACAAATTTTCTGTAAAGCAACGTCAATTTCAGCAATCCATTTTGCGGTTACGCTGTCTAGCAAATCATCCTTATTGGTGAAATGCGCGTAGAGTGCTGCATGGCTAATGTCTAAATCGCGGGCGATGTCGATGAGCCGCACTTTCTTAAAGCCATCACGTTTAATACGTTTTGTGGCAAGCTCAATTGCAGCATCTGAAATTTGTTGCGGTGTCAGGCCAGTACGAGGCATAATCGGTTCCCTTTGTTTGCCTGCATCCTATCATTTATGCAAACAAGTTGAAATCGAAAATAGTGGAATATTGTATATAATTGATATATTTCAAAACTACCGGTTAAAAACTATTTAAATGTTGAAAATATATTTTAATCATATAAATTGATATCATCAAAGTGGTAATTATAATAGAGAGGGAATGGATATGGAAGTTTTTGATTTAATTATAGCTGGGCGTGGGCCTGTTGGGCTTATTATGGCAGCCACCGCTGCCCAATTGGGTATGAAAGTGGCGGTAGTTGAGCGGCATAGAGATTTATATGCCTTACCAAGAGCCGGGCATCTTGACGATGAAATCGTGCGGCTATTACAATCGCTAAATTGCGAAAAGAAAATGTTAGAAGATAGTTACCCAACCACAGAATATATATGGGTAAATGCAGAAGGCGAAACATTATTAGAATTTGATTGGGGCGAAAAAGGCATATCTGGTTATAATTCCGATTATATGCAATATCAGCCGGTTTTTGAAGGCGAATTAAGCGATAGAATTGAAGCCGATAAAAACATCACCCAATTCTTACAATGGGAAGCGCAGAATATAAATGATACTGGCGAATTCGTTGAATTGAGAATCGCCAAAACGGTTTTGATTGAAGGCAACCCAATGCCAAAAACCACAGATGAAATACAAACCATTCGCGCCAAATATTTGGTAGGTGCTGATGGTGCCAGTAGCGGTATTCGCGAAAGTCTGGGCATTGAAAGAGAAGATCTTGGGTTTGATGAAAAATGGCTGATTATTGACGCCAAGAAAAAACGCGAACTTACTTTCGAATTTGATTGTGGGCAAATATGTGACCCCAAACGCCCAATCACTGTGTTGCCGCTTGGCAAAAGACATAGGCGTTTCGAATGGGCAATGATGCCCGGTGAAACTGCTGAACAAATGCAACAACCAGATTTTGGCTGGAATCTATTGGCCGAAAGAGGCGTGGGGCCAGATGATCTTGAGATCATTCGACAGCTTGTTTACACATTCAGAAGTCATCATGCAAAACAATGGCGCAAAGGCCGGGTATTTATAATGGGCGATGCCGCACATACAACGCCGCCATTTATGGGTCAAGGCATGTGCTCAGGCATGCGAGACGCTAAAAACCTAGTTTGGAAACTCGACTTAGTATTAAGAGGCATTTCAGATGATAGCCTCTTGGATACTTATGAGCCAGAAAGATCACCGCATACGCATGATTGGACAACCATTGCAATTGAAGCCGGTAAAATACCTTGCACATTAGACCTAGAAGAAGCCAAAATACGCGACGAGAAATTCAGAAACGGCTGGATGCCACCAATGCCAGATTTTCCAAAACTCGAGACTGGCGTTTTGTCACTTAACGCAAATGGAACAACCAATCCGTTAGCAGGTACACTCAGCTTGCAGGCATTGGTGCGAAAAGACAACAAGGTGGAATTGTTTGATGAATTCTATCCAAGCACTTGTTTTGTCATCATCAGCACCGTTGCCAATCCCGCTTCTGTTCTATCTAACAATCAATTAAGCACGCTCAAAAAAATCGGCGCTCACTTTGTTTATGTAGGCAATGACGCAGATGCAGATTTAATTGACGAAGAAGGCACTTACGCAGATTATTTCAAACAACATAATATCGAGGCTGTGATCAATCGTCCTGATTTTTATGTATTTGGTGGCGTTAAAAAGCTAACAGATTTAGGTTCGTTGGTCGATGAATTGCTATCGCGCTTAGATCTATCATCATAAATAAATGAGATTATTATGAGTCAAAACAAACAACCCATAAAATTCGCACAAAATCTATCTTGGCCAGAAGCGCCAAGATGGAAGGACGGTTTGTTATGGATTTCAGATGTGCATAATTTTCGGGTCATTTCAATAGATGCCGAAGGTAAAATTGCCTCTGAAATTAAAATTGAAGGCCGCCCCGCAGGCATGGATTTTATCGAAAATGATAAAATCCTCATTGCCACAGGTGTCAGTAAACAATTGTTGGAAATAAATACATCAAATGGCGAAGTGCACCCTGTTGCAGATTTGGGCGAAAGTGTCAAAGGCAGCCTAAATGATTTAGTGACCCACAAAAATGGTTGGTCATGGGTCGGCGATACCGGGTTTATCTACAATCAAGATGTGCCCAAGAATTGCGGTCAAATTTTTGCCTATCATCCCAAATACGGGGTTAAGTCTGTCATTAGCGATGTGTTTTTCCCCAATGGCATGGTGGTTACACCGGACGGTAAAAGCTTATATGTCAATGAAACCTTTGCCAATAAAATTTCACGTTTTGACATTCTTGAAGATGGCAATTTAGGCAATCGAACCACTCACGCGAACTTGCCCGGTTCACCTGATGGCTTGTGTCTGGATGCCGAGGGCTATTTATGGGTGCCATTATTGTTTGAAGAGAAGTTTGTACGCGTGTCGAGCAAGGGTGAAGTTGTACAGGAGATCAATTTCCCCAATAAAAATACCATTGCATGTATGACCGGCGGCACCGATAGAAAAAAACTCTATCTGTGTGTGGCCAATATTGAAGCCAAAAACCCAAAAACCAAAGGTGAAATTTATTCTGTAGATATTGACACATCTGGGGCAGGGCGGCCTTAAGCTATCGTTGAGACGGAAATCTCACCAAAGAAAAGGGGAAGCAATTTATTGCCTCCCCTTTTAATTTTCAATTTTCATCTATATCATTCGGCTGTCCAGCCACCATCTATCATCAGCGCGCTGCCGGTCATTAGTGATGAGGCGTCAGAAGCCAAAAACACAGCACCACCCATAATGTCTTCAATTTGGCCAATGCGACCCAATTTAATTTTAGACAATACCGATTTTTTAAATTCTTCATCTTCAAAAAATGGTTTGGTCATCGGTGTTTCAATAAATGTCGGGCAAATGGTATTGACCCTTATATTATGGCCGCCTAGTTCAATGGCCATAGCTTTGCTCAAACCTTCTAATGCCCATTTAGAGGCGCAGTAAAGGCTTCTATTCGCCGCGCCAACATGCCCCATTTGTGATGACATGTTGATGATAGAACCGCCATTTTCCGCAGCAATCATCTTGCCAGATACAGCTTGTAGTGCAAAATATGCCGCCTTCACATTAAGCCCCATCACAATGTCATAGTCTTTTTCAATCACTTCATTCATCGGTTTGGGAATGTTCGTGCCAGCATTATTCAGAAATATATCATAAGCTGGTTGCGATCCTACAAATTTCGAAAATGCTTCAATATTTGTAACATCAATAGCCTGAAAATCAGCAGACAATCCTTCGACATTCAACGCATCAGCGGCCATAGCGATTTCATTTTCACTACGCGCACATAAAGTAACATGCGCCCCTGCGCGCGCAAAAGCTGTGGCAACACCCAATCCAATACCACGCCCAGCCCCAGTGACTAAGGCTCGTTTTCCTTCGAGTTGAAAGCTTGGGGTTATAGGCAAATTTATCATTTCAAATCCTTCAGATACATAAATTAAATCAAAAAGTTGATGTGTTTCTGCAAGAATTCACAGAAACACATCGAGGGGGAGATTTATAATTTATGAAAACTATTCAGCAGCTTTGCCATAAGGTATATTTTTGCCGCCAAATCGACGAACCCGAATGTTGGCTTGTTCTGCATGGCCGACAAAGCCTTCAAGCATGCACAAGCGTGAACAATATTCACCAATCATTGCTGATGCTTCGTCGGTAGTGACTTTCTGATAGGTACAAGTTTTAAGGAATTTCCCCACCCAAAGACCGCCTGTATATCGTGCCGCTTTGTTAGTTGGTAAAGTATGGTTTGTGCCAATCACCTTATCGCCATAGGCGACATTGGTACGTTGACCCAAGAATAACGCACCATAATTCACCATATTCTCTAAGAAATAATCAGGATCATGCGTCATCACTTGCACATGTTCAGAAGCCAACCGATTGGCTTCAATCAGCATTTCTTCATCACTCTCGCACACAATCACTTGCCCATAATCTCGCCAAGATTGCCCAGCCGCTTCGGCAGTTGGCAATATTTTTAGCAACCGCTCAATTTCAGCCATGGTTTCACGAGCTAGTTTTTCTGATGTGGTCAACAAAACCGCTGGTGTGTTGATGCCATGTTCAGCTTGACCCAAAAGATCGGTCGCACAAATTTCAGCATCAACGCTTTCATCAGCAATGATTAAAGTTTCGGTCGGGCCGGCAAATAGATCAATGCCCACACGGCCAAATAATTGGCGCTTGGCTTCGGCAACAAATGCATTGCCAGGGCCAACCAACATGTCAACAGGGGCGATGGTTTCAGTGCCAATCGCCATGGCACCAATGGCTTGAATGCCACCTAGGCAGTAAATTTCATCGGCACCAGCCATATACTGCGCCGCCACAATAGCCGGGGCAGGCGCACCGTTATATGGTGGCGCACATGTAATGATTCTACTAACACCCGCAACTTTTGCAGTGATAACAGACATATGAGCAGAGGCCAATAATGGATATTTGCCACCGGGTACATAACAACCTGCTGCTTGAATCGGTACGTTTTTATGGCCAAGTATAACACCGGGCATGGTTTCAACTTCAATGTCAGTAATCGATGCCCGCTGTGCTTGCGCAAAGTTGCGCACTTGAGTTTGCGCAAATTCAATATCTGTCAAATTTTTATCAGTAAGTTGATCCATACAATCTTGGATCTCTTTATCACTTAATTGATAATCATCTCTGTCCCATTTATCAAATTTGATAGACAATTCTCTAATCGCAGTGTCCCCGTGCTTTTCAATGTCAGCCAACGTTGCCTCAACGATGTTTCTGACGGCTTGATCCTGCTTCGCAATTTGCTCCGCATCTCTACCATTTTTTAAGAATTTTGCCATGGAATATATTCTCCTTTTCCATATGACTATATGTTTTAAAAACTATTGACTTACGCCAATAAATTTACGTTTGAAATCGTTAATTCTGCGCACCAAATCGCCGCCATTCAATATGCCGACGAGCAGTAAAACACCGCCCATCGCAATGTCATGCACAAAAGGTTCAACGCCAATGGCTGTTAAGCCAGATTGAAGCACACAAATTACCAGCACACCCCCGGCAATGCCAATCGGATGCCCATTGCCACCGCCTAAGGAAACGCCACCAATAATGGCTGCAGCAGCAGCAGGCACAAGTATATTAGATAAAGCAACAGGAGACGCAGCTGCTAAGCTGTAGCTAAGCAACGCGCCACCCAGCGCGCTAAATACACCCGAAATTATAAAAATACCAATGACAATGGCTTCAACCCGTACGCCCGCGATTGAAGCCGCTTTAGGGTTGCTACCACTCGCCAGAATATCTCTGCCGTAACGTGTCCAAGAAATTAAAATGGAGGCAATAAAAAAGATAAATAATGCGCTCAAAAATCTAATCGATACAAAGTCAGAATGCGGCTTGTCAATATATGCCGAAATGTCAAACCGTGCATATCCAAGCTCTTGGTTACCCGTAAGCACATAAGCCAAGCCAATAAGAGTTAGCAATCCACCCAGTGTGACACCAATGGAACTGAGTTTTAGCTTGACAATGATTGTGCCTTGAACGGCACCCGAAACCAAACCCAAACACATAGCCGCTGCAATGCCAAATAACGGGCTTTCTGCGCCCAAAAGAACTGCAACACAGCCGGCCAATCCCATAACCCCTGCGACAGATATATCAAAATGCCGAACAATCATCGTCATGCCAAGTGCCAATGAAACCGGGCCTAGTGTCGCAAATTGCTGAAATACACTAAATAACGTAGATGCCGTAAATACCCGCTCACCACCCAAAATACCAATCAATATAATGATGAAAACAAGCAAAATGAAAGGATGCGCAGCTCTATTTTTAAGAATTTTATCCATAACTACTTATCCTTCTTCCATTGCAACATAATAACCACGAGCACCACCACGCCCAACGCAAGCTGCTGTATTTCGGTGCTGAACCCCCGAAGAACCAGCACAGCCTGAAAAATCGCAATCAGCAAAGTCCCCAATAATGTGTGCAAAACCGAGCCTTTACCACCCTGAATCAGGGTGCCGCCAACCAACACGGCGCTAATGGCACCAAATTCCAAGCCAATACCATGCTGTAAGTCGCCGCTGCTATAGCGTGATGCCATAAGAATGGCCGCAATGGCCGCAAATACGCCTGATAAAACATAAGCCCATACAATGGTTTTCCATGGCTCAAAACCAGCTGCCAAGGCTGCTTTTGAATTGCTACCTGTCAGGTAAATCCGTTTTCCAACCCGCGTATAGGTAAGAATAAGCTGTGCCACGATGACCGCCAAAACAAGCCCAATAAATGGCCCGGGTATTGGCCCTAAATTCTGTTTAAAAAACGCCGCTTCGCTGCCCTGAATATACAAGCCGCGCCCTTGGGTAAAATAAGTCATAATGCCGATAATAAGTGAATATCCAGCCATACTGACAATGATCGGGTTTGCCCGAAAATACCCAATAATCCAGCCTTGGATGCCGTTAATGACAGCGCTAAATATAACGGTAGCCACCAATGCGGTGAAAAGACCATAAGGCAGCAGTGCCACAAAGATAATGGTGGCGGCCGAAAGCCCTGCACCAATGCTGAACGACATTATATTGCCACTCAATGTGATGAATGTCATGCCCACAGCCACACACTCCACAAATGACATGGTTGAGAGCAAAGACCTAATGCTTAAACTGCTCAAAAACCCCGGTGTGGTCAGTGCAAATGCGAGTAACGAGATGATGACGGTGAGGCGTATTATATCCGCCACTTTAATTGACTTCATGAGATTAAAACTTTTTTGAGATGACTCTTTTTGTATTTCAAGATTTTGAGACATTATACCTCCGGATGTGTAACATCGGCGATGATGCCCTGCATCGTAACCGTGTCTGAATTATAGGTTTTGACGATTTGGCCTCTATACATGGTGATGATAATGTCGCCCAAACCCAAAACTTCCGCAAAGTCGGTCGAGGAAATCAAGATGCCATAACCAAGGTCACAAAATTCCCGCATGAGTTTGTAAATTTCCGCTCTGGCGCCCACATCAATGCCCCGTGTGGGTTCAATCATCACGATCACTTTGGCGTTTGCATCATTCACATATCTACCAAAAGCGAGCTTTTGTTGGTTGCCACCACTTAGCTCGTTGGCTATTGATTTTAAGCGGTCAACATTAACGCCAACACTTTGCGCCAATATCTTGGCTTTTCGTGTCTGGTCAGATGGGTTAATAAAGCCAATTTTTGATTTATTATTTAACCGCGTGGCAACAAGGTTCTCGGCAACGCTTAAATTCACAAATATACCTTCTTCGGCGCGGTCACCCGATACAAATCGCACACCAGCTTTATAAGAAGCTTCCGGGCGACCAATCGGTATTTGTGTCTCAGCTATAGTTATTTGGCCGGTTGCGTCATCCACCAGACCACAAATTGATCTAACGATGCTTTCAATGCCCGAACCCACTTGCCCCGTAAGGCAAACAATCTGTCCCGCAGGTACAGATAATGAGACGTCCTCAAGAATATTCGGAATGGAAAGGTTAGAAATCGAAAGCGCAGTGTCGCCAGTTGCAACATGATGTTCAGGAAACATTTCGCCTAAAGTTCGACCTAACATCAATTCAATCAGCGATTTTCGATCAAGCTCTGATACAGCACAAGATTCCACAACCTTACCATTTCGCATAACAGTAACAGTGTCACAAATTTCAAAAACCTCACTAAGCCGATGGGTGATGTATAATATAGACCGTCCTTCTGCCTTCACAGCTTTCAACGCATTAAATATCAGCCTAATTTCACTATCAGAAAGCGTTGCCGTTGGCTCATCAAGAATTAAAACTTGGGTATCCCGGGTCAACATGCGCGCAATTTCGACAATCTGTCGCTCACCAGTGCTCAAGCTAGAAACCAGAGTATTGATGCCAATATAGCCAGCGCCCAAATTATTCAGCACCTCAATGGCTTTGGTTTTCATGTGCCAGCGTTTGTGAAAGAAAGGAACGTCAATAGTGCCCAACCATATATTGTCCAGCACACTTAAATCAGGGCATACGCTTAATTCTTGCGAAACCAAGTTAATTCCCATTTCCTGCGCGTCTCTTGGGTTGTGCAAATGTAATTTTTTGCCGTGCATTTCAATTGTGCCGTTGTCTGGCATCACAATCCCGGTCAGAATTTTTACTAGGGTGCTTTTACCAGCACCATTTTCACCACAAATTGCGCGTATCTCTCCGGGTTGCAATTCTATTGAAGCATTG
>NVUS02000009.1 GCA_002402005.2 OCS116 cluster bacterium
ATCAGTACTTTAGTTCGTATGGAGTTTACTTTCGCTGATTTGTGATCTCGCCAAAAGCTATTATTTTCTTGGCCAAGTAAATCGCCTGCAGCATCGCTAGCCGCATGATTGGTCACAGCAGAAGTAAACAAAATCTCCAAGTCGTGTTGCCGACAACCGTTTTCTATTTGTTGTCTCCAGTCAGTATGAATTTCACCAGACAGGTAAACATTTAAGGTCATGGGGTATTCCTAGCTTAATATCCGATTACATTATCGGCGAGAATGAATGATCTGTCAATTTTACAAAAGAGGCTGAAGATAGAAAGGAATAGTATATCAATTTAAACATATTGAGACTAGCCTTAAAGTAGGGCAGCATAAGCTATTATAGGCATTAAATACATATCCACCTAACGCTCTGATATGTATAACGATGGAGCAATGATGTCAACTAATATCACTTGCCTTACCATAGGATTATTAGACGAATAGGATGTATAGTTGTGGCAGGATTAAAAGGGGTATGGGGGTCAAGGGGTCACCTGATATCATTTTCTCAAGCAAGAAGTTGAGTTTTTGGCTAAACTCCCATTCGTTATAATAGGTTAACCCTCGCTAACCCTCTCGTCCAGGTTCGTCAGGATCGTTGGAGAAAAGTGCAATTTTGTTGCCTTGAGGGTCGCGAAGGTAGCCAACATAAAAATGAGCTCCATACGTGTCACGAAAGCCTGGCTGACCCTCGTCATAGCCGCCTGCGGCAAGTGCAGTAGAATGAAGATCACGAACCTGCTTTTGACTGCGCGCCTCAAAGGCGACCATAGCGCCGTTCCCAGCCGAGGCTGGACGTCCATCGAAGGTTGGTTTAACGTAGAAATCTGGCAAAGCGGCAGACTGACCTGGTTGTTCGGGCAGCGTGTAGCTTAGGCCCTCAGGACCTTCCGTTAACGCGTAATCAAGGGCTGGTAGGAACGCCGAGTAAAACCGTTTCGCGCGAGCGATGTCATCAGCACCGACAGTGACGTAAGCAATCATACTGCGTGTACCTTTCCTGAAGTTTGGTTATTGCAACGAGTTTACTGAATTATGGTAGACCAACACACAATTAGGTTCAATTATAAACGACAATACTCCTCGCTTTTTAGCGGCCAAAAGACCAGCTTGAGTGCGTTCGAATATCAGGGAGCGTTCAAACTGCGCGATTGAGTTCTTCGCGTCTATTGTACTCAGAAGTAAAAATGAAATTGCACTTTCAAAACTCCATAAATTTAGTATTTTTGTTCAGGAAATTGGGATGTTGGCTTATTTGTCTGGTGTTTAAATGAGGATGCAAAAAAATTTGAATTTCTGTCGCGGCAATCAAAATAATCTATTGCTGAGTTTAGGAGAAATTATGGGCGTATTGGTAATCGGGTCGGAATGAATAAGACAGTCTAAATCATAAACGTTTTGAACCATCTTTTGTGTCACAATTTCTTCAGGACTGCCTTGGGCATAAATTTCACCCTTACGCATTACCACTATATTATCTGCATATCTTGCAGCTTGAGCAATATCATGCAACACCACTATGCAAGTGTGGCCTTTGAGTGTGAGTTTTTTTATTAAATCTAAAACTTCATATTGATATTTTATATCTAAAAATGTGGTCGGCTCGTCTAACATTATATAGGGGGTGTCTTGCGCCAAAGCCATGGCGATGAAAGCCCGTTGTCGCTGTCCGCCTGATAATTCTGCCACATTATTTTTACGCAATTCATTTATCGATGCCAAATGAATGGCTTCATCAACCAATTCAACATCTCTGGCTGATTTTATACCGAGTACTGATTGATAAGGCGCCCGCCCATAACTGACCAATTGTTCGACATTGATTGCAGACGGAATTTCGGGATTTTGCGGTAAATAAGCAATGGTTTGGGCGACTTTTTTTGGGCGTTCTCGAAGCACATTTAAATCACCAATCTTAACACTACCCGATTTTGCTTTGATGATGCGGCCGATGGTTTTGAGTAATGTAGATTTACCACAGCCATTAGGGCCAATTAGCGCGGTGAATTTGCCTTGCTCTATGGTTAGGTTTATGTTTTTTAGCGAAAACCCATCATAACCAGAGTTGATGTTAGCGAGTGTAATCGTCATAATTATTCTTGGCTCGATGTTAGCATGATATAAATGAAAAAAGGCGCGCCGAATATAGCGGTTAGAATGCCTGCAGAAATTTCGATGGGTGGAAATATAGCGCGCCCTGCCCCATCTGCCAGCACCACCAACAACATGCCGACCAGTGCTGAAGCTGGCAAAACAAGCCGATGATTGCCGCCGACCAATCTGCGGGCAATATGCGGTGCCATAAGCCCAACAAAACCCAGAACACCCGCCACACCAACGGAAATGCTGGCTAATAACGTGGCGATGAGCAATAAAATTAGGCGTTGCACCTGTACGTTTAAACCCAGCCCTGTAGCGGTTTCAGCACCTAAATGTAAGATGTCCAATCTATAAGCCATTGTCAGCCCAACCGCAGCCATTGTGCAAAGCGGCAACCAAACCGCATATACATGCGTCCAAGACCGCCCCCAAAAAGACCCAGTGAGCCAAACCAATGGTGTCGCTAGTTCGTGGGTCGGCAAAGCCACTAAGATATAATCCACACCAGACTCGCAAATAAACCCAACTGCAATGCCAACCAATGCCAAATGGACGCCAGAAAGGTTACGGCCAAAAGTTGCAAAAAATATAATAAGTGCCGCCAGAATGCCGCCAGCACATGCCGCTAGAGGCAAATAGCTAGCAGGAATGTCTGGCAATAAGATGATCATCAAGCAGGCAAATAATGCAGCTCCAGAATTAACCCCAATAATTTTAGGGCTAGCCAACGGATTGCGAATAATGGCTTGAATAACCGCCCCTGAAATGGCCAATGCACCGCCAGTCATCAGCGCCAAAACCACCCTTGGCAAGCGAGATCTTAAAATAATGTATTTTTGTTGATCACCATCTAAATCAAACAATGTATTGATGGTCACCTGCACAGGAATCGAAACCGCACCGACCATGAGGCTCCAAACACTGGCAACAATGACTAAAACAAACAAGACAACTTGAATGACAAATGATTTGCTACGAAAATAGACATATAAATCCGCTTGCCATTGTGGCCGTATATTTTGCTGTTTAACAGATTGGCTCATAATTTTGCACCTTTCACCGTGAGGCTTTGATACAGAAAATATGGCGCGCCAATTAAAGCACATATTATGCCTGTTGGAGTTTCATAGGGGAAGTTAATGAGTTTAGCCACAATATCAGCCAGAGACATTAGCAATGCCCCTGCTAACATAGTGGCAGGCAATAATAAACGATGATCTTGACCAAAAAAACGTCGACAAAAATGCGGAATAACCAAGCCAATAAACATAACAGGCCCTGCAACCGCAACAGTGATGGCGGTTAAAGTCGCGGCAATCACTGCCCCCATAAATTGAATGAGTTTAGGGTTGGCACCCAACCCTTGCGATGCTGCCTCGCCCAAAGCCAATAGGTTAAATTTATGAGCCAGCAAATAGCTGCTAATAATGCCCAATAGAGTCCACACTATCAATGGTTTTACATCTTGCCAATTGGATGCTGATATATTGCCAGATGTCCAACCAATCACTTCCCTAGCTAAATCATCATCTAAAATGAAGGTAAAGCGCACCATAGCATATGAGAATGCCCCCACTGCAATGCCCGCTAAAATAAGCCGTAAGGAATTAAAACCATTTTTCGCGCTGTTGGCGAAGGAAAACGTAAGCGCACCAGCAATTAAAGCACCCAATATTGCCATAAAATCCAAATTCAACAGGATAATGCTAGGGAATACCAGACCAAGTGTCATGCCAAGCGCTGCACCTTGATTTATACCTAGAATGGATGGCGAAGCCAGTGGATTACGCGTTATGGCCTGTAATATCATTCCAGCTAAACCTAAATTAGCACCAACCAAAATAGCCACAAATGTACGCGGCAAACGTAAGTCAAAAATTATAGATTGATTGATCGACAATTCATCAGTTGCAAATGCCGACAGCAGATCCGACAAGAATACATCTTGCCTCGGGCCAATAGATAAGGATAGCAAGGCACTTGCGCACATTGCTACCACTAATGTTATATATTTAAGGCTTAAATGCCGCATTATTTAACTTTTTTCATAATTTCTAATAAATCAGCGGCGGTTAATTCGGCTGCCAACATGCCACGTAAACGTGACCAATTATGAGCGGTAATGTTATAAACATTACCATTTTTGACAGCTGTCAATTGTTTGAATAATGGTTCTTCAGCCCAACTATCAGTGTGCGCTGGGTCAGCATATTTTCCTAAAATTAGAATGTCAGGATTGACGACAGAAAGCTGTTCTAGCGACGTTTCAACATAGTTTTCGTCATATGTATCGCCATTGGTTTTGACCATATTGCTTTTAAAACCAAACAATTCTAGCAACGAGCCGTTATAAGACACTGGGCTATGTAAGAAAAGACCTGTTTTATTGGTCACGCCAAATTGGGCTACATAATTACCTGTGTTTTTCATTTGAGCAATATAGTCTTTCATTGTCGCTTTATGCGCGGCAACACGTGCTTCCATTTGTTCAGATTTACCGATGGCTTTGCCGATAATGCTCATTTGCTCAACAGATTCAGGATAGTTGCCACTTAAGCTATCCAACACAATGGTGGGAGCAATTTCACTAAGCGCTTCATAAACAGCACTATGACGAGTTTTATCGGCAATGATTAAGTCAGGGTTTAGCGAGGCCATAATCTCCAGACTTGGTGTTTTTCTTGTGCCAACAGACACCCATTCATTACCGATCACATCAGTATAAGCAGGTATAACACGGTCACGTTTTTTATCATCCGCAATGCCAACTGGTGATACGCCAACTGATGCCAAAGCATCTATAAAGCTGAATTCAAGTACAATGATACGTTTGGGTGCATCTGGCACATTTGTTACACCAAGCTCGTGGGTAATTTCGCCCGCATTTACAAGCGAAGCCATTCCGACCATAGCCAATGCCACGGCGGAAGTTAGATATTTTTTTATAGACATACGTTTCACCTTAATGTCATTACACATTGCAATAAGCAATGTAATAAAAGCTAAACGTGGGGGTGAGTTTATATAGATTTTAGCTGACCTACCTGTCAATCATTATGATTTAGAGAAACTCTAAACAACACTCAGAAAGTGAAACTGTTATGACGGCATATTGAATAGCACACAATATTTTGACGCCGCACGACTTCAATTAGATGTTTTTAAAAAGCTTGTTCAATGGCTTGGGATATTCTGAGTGTATTTGCAGTTTTGGGACGATACTGGATAGTCCCATAATTCCATACCCAGTCCTTGTTTCAAGTTGAAAATTAAATACATTGAGAGAAGAGGGTTTTTGTTGTTATACCATAGACAACTAGCCGAATGGTTGGTTCGTAACTTTATAATATGGTTGGAGAGATTATGCAGGAAACCATTTACCTCACACATATACTTTTTCTTCTAGCAGCAGCCGTATTGACCGTGCCCATTTTTCAGCGGCTTGGCCTTGGCTCTGTGCTGGGCTATCTTACAGCTGGCGTAATCATTGGCCCTTGGGGCATTGGGTTGATCAATCAGGTTGAAGAAATTCGCCATATCGCCGAGTTTGGCGTTGTTTTTCTTTTGTTTATTATTGGAATTGAGCTGAACTTTACCCGTTTGATGGCCATGAGACGTATGGTACTTGGACTGGGATTAAGCCAATTCATGATTACCGGGAGTATTTTAGCTGGGGTGGCATTGTTCTTCAACATTCCTATGGATACGGCCTTTATCATAGGCTTTGGCCTCGCCTTGTCCTCCACGGCTTTTGGCCTCCAGACATTAACCGAAAAAAACGAAATGGAGAGTTTAACGGGGCGTACATCTTTTTCCATATTGCTATTGCAAGATTTGGCCGTTGTACCACTTCTAACCCTTGTGTCGTTTTTAGCACATGATAACGCGACAACATGGTTTTCCTTTCTTCAGGGCGCATTCGCTATTATTGCGGTGATTCTAGCAGGGCGATTTATCGTCCCCCCTGCCCTGCGTCTGGTTGCTGCAAGTCAGAATGCTGAGGTTTTCATCGCGGCTGCGATATTGGTTGTACTGGGCACTGCATGGCTCTTGGAAGCTGTGGGGCTGTCGATGGCTCTTGGCGCTTTTCTGGCTGGATTGATATTGGCGGATTCACATTATCGTCACCAGATAGTTGCTGACATTCAGCCATTTCGGGGGCTTCTTCTTGGTTTATTTTTCATGTCAGTCGGCATGTCTGTAGATTTTGGCATTCTCTTGGATGAGCCGTTGTTAATTGCTGGATTGGTTGGGGCATTGTTAATTATTAAAATCATTGTGATTTTGGGCGTGTGCAAAATTGCGCGTATTAATAATGGGGTATCCGTTCGGGTCTCAATGTTACTCTCACAAAGCGGTGAATTTGGATTTGTTTTATTTGGCTTGGCTGTCGTGCTCGGCCTCATGGATATGGAATTATTCAAAATGCTCACCCTCATAATCGCCATGAGTATGATATTAGCACCATTTATGAACCTCTTCGGCGAGAGTATAGAGAAGCGTTTAAGAAAGAATGGAAAGCCAACCTCTTCCGATGGAGTGATTACAAAGCTCGATGCTGAATATTTCATCATTTTGGTAGGCTTTGGTCGGGTCGGTAGGCGCGTGGCTAAAATTCTTGATGCTGGTAGTGTTTCCTATCTTGCATTGGATAGCAACCCTGACCTCGTAACGAAGGGGGAGAAAGATGGGTTTTCTGTTATTTACGGGGACGCTGGCCGCTATGACGTTTTGAATGCCATGGGCGCAGCACGAGCAGGTGCCATCGTCATTACAATCGACGAGGCAAATATAACCGAACAGCTCGTCCATCTTATCCGTGCCCGCTACCCCAAAATACCAATTTATGTAAGAGGGCATGATCAAGAGCATTGCGAAAAACTATATAAAGCGGGCGCAACCATTCCTGTTTCGGAAACGTTAGAGGCAAGTTTAAAATTGGCTGGCGCTGCCCTTTCGGTTAGCGGCGTTTCCGATGAAACGGTTAGTGATCTTTTGGACGATTTTCGGGAGGTGTATTATGAAGGGTTGAGCGGTAATTAGCGTTTAAAACTAACTCACTTATTTGTTTCATAATCCGCACTTATATGTAAAAGGCCGCCCGTCAGTGGTAACTATTTTTTGAATATGACGGGCCAATTTCAAACGCCAATACTGGTTCACTTTCAAGTGCCAATTCACAAACGGCTTATATACACTACTTATAACCTCATAAAGACTTACATATAAGTCGTTATCTACCAAACATTGATGCTCTTCGTCCTGTCCATTATCATATGTAGCAGTGATTATATTGCTATGATTTCTGCTAATAATGTACTTCATAAAGAACACCACAGTGCTTTCTTTGGTAAATTGATACATATGGGATATTAATAAATAGACTTAAAACTTAATTAGATTATTTATAAATATCCTTTTGACAAATTTAGCATATCTATATATAGTCTATTAAATTATAAAGCATATGAATATATAACCATGACTAGTGTAAAAGATACAGTAAAAAAACAATATACGAGGCTTGCCAACAAGGCGGCATTACAATTCTCTATGTTTCAAGCGCCTAAAATCGGTTGGGTAGAGATCATGCGGAAAGCACTAGGCATGACCGCGCCTGAACTTGCGCGTCGAATGGGGGTCACAAAGGCCGCAATCTATCAAGTTGAACGAAAAGAACTTGACGGTGGTGTTACGTTGCAACAAATGGATAAATTAGCAACTGCACTAGGTGGACGTTTTGTTTATTCAATTATTCCAGAAAATAGCATAGAGGATATGCTCAAAAATCAAGCACATAAAAAGGCTGAAAATATTATACGCCGCGCTAATTCGCATATGGCTTTGGAACAACAATCATTAACTTTAGAAAAAAATAATGATGAGATTGAATTACTAGCTGAAGAATTATTGCGCAAACGCCCTTCAGATTTTTGGGAAGAAAAATAATGTTTGAAGAACCAGAAGGGGCAACACCACTTGATCCTGACGAAATGGAAGGCCTGAAATTTAAACATATATCAACACGTGCTGATCTAGATGAAATTGAACAAGCAAACATAGTTCAAGGCTTGCGTTGGCTTACCCTACAGCGCGGAGGCAATATTCTAAAAAGCGATTTTGTATGTAAAGTTCACACTCAATTATTTGGTGATATTTGGAAATGGGCAGGAAGCTACCGATTGACAGAGAAGAATATTGGAATAGATCCAGTTCAAATTTCAGTACAACTTCGATACTTATTAGATGATGCGCGTTATTGGGCCGAAAACAAAACCTATGCCCCCCCTAGAAGCTGCTGCGCGATTCCATCATCGAATGGTACAAATACATCCTTTCCCGAATGGAAATGGACGACATGCACGAATATCTGCAGACATGTATTTGGAACAGTATTTTAATCATCTACCAATTGAATGGGCAAATGGTTTTGATCTGCAGGCAAATAACGATCGACGTTCAGATTATTTAACCGCCTTGAGAACAGCAGATGCAGGAAACTTCGATCTTTTACTGAAATTTACACGATCCAAATAGGACGGCTTCTGTATATGAGTTAGACAATATTTAACTTATTGCCTTTTAGCAAACATATGAATACAAAAAATGAATATTTTCTCTATTAGATTTTTGAATACACAACATTTAAGCACATAAATGCGTCAAATTGTCTTCGCGCCAATTAACTTTGAAAAATATTTTGCTAAAAGTCGCGGGTACTTTTTTGAAAATGCAATTGTTCGGTGAATTTGGCGGGTACTTCGCGGGTACTGGTCGATTTGGCACCTAGTTAAATCAAATGCTTAACAAAATATCAGTCCGATCGATCATCGGGGCAACGCTGAAACGTCTGTCGACCGTATATGGAGATATTTTTGAGCTAAATTGATGTTGGGTATCTGTCTTCATGGTATAAACTGTGCTGAGCTTTGTTGAGTTGCAGCTAGTCTTTAACATTATCGATCTAAATGCGATACATGTCTCTCACTAAACGGCTACAATATAATCGAAAGTAATCGTATTCACACGCCGTTCAACTGATATGGTTACGCGGCGTGTGTGGAACAATTTTTAATTAACCAAGCTTAGATGGTGCAATAATCTCTTGCACTTGGCCATTCTGTACATCATAAATATATCCCGAAGTGATAATATGTTTTGGAATATTAGGTGAGGAGCGTAACCTTTCCACGTCCTCTACAAGACTTTCATTATGATCATGAATTGCGCTTTCAGATACATCTATACCCAACTTTTCTTTAAACATCTTTTGCATATCTGGATTGGTAAATCGTTCTGCGCCACATTGCGTGTGTTGCAAAAGCACGAGTTCAAAACCACCTTGTTTATCACCATCCATCATTGCAACCATAGCAGCAAGACCTGCAATTTCTTCTATTGCGGCTTTTGTAACACGCCCACCATTATTGCGAATGACCACAGCCTCGCCAAGTTCGAGCTTAAAAATATGCGCAGGGTCTACACGCGCATCGACGCAGCTGAGTATAACCATACGTAAATTAGGTAGAATTGGCAATTCGGCTTTCGTGAAATCTTTGGCAAATTTTTTATTACGAGTTATTAATGTATGCATATTGGACATATAGGTTTCCTTTACTTTATGGTTAGTTGGATTTGTTGTTTAAAAGATATAAGTGTCTATTTTCTGCGCTTTCTACCCAGTTTGAGTTTTCGTGAGCAAGTTTTGAATTTTGGATTTTTGGCATGGCACGTTGGTGTTCAAACGCATCTAGATTTGGTGCTGGCGTGAGCATAATCTTCGCCATAAAACGCAATGCCCCAAACATGGATACCATTGACACACCTGGCGCGATTAATTGAGGGTTTTCATAATGCCTACGTACAGTTTGCTCAAAGCTTTCAGCGCCCTCTCCTGTCACCTGCTCTACATGGTCGGTTGCACCACCAATGGCAAAAGCATCTGCCGCCAGCTCTTTGGCATAATAACGCAAATTCGCCGAGTCAAATTCAGGAAACCCCTGGGCCTTTGCAGCCTTTGCCATCATCTTAAAAGGCACATCGCGATAGGTAACTTTGCGACCAACCACATCGCCAATCACCTTGGCTATTTCATCTGGTGAAAGCAATTTAGGGCCAGTGGGCCGATATGATTTCCCAATATGTGGAGCGGGGCTATCTAAAATACCGACGACAACTCTAGCTATGTCCTTTGCGGAAACTGGGGCATTGCGCCCTGTGCCATAAGGCAAGGGCAAAAGACCTAATTTAGCGGTGATCGGCAATGTCAGAAGATATGCAAATGCAAATATGCCAGGGTTTACATGAATTAAATCTACTGTTGGCATCCATCTAGCAATATTATTGGCAACCCAATGCTCCCGAGATAACGCCGAAGGGTGACTTTCATGTGGATTCCAGCCACTTAGCAGCACCATTGTTTCAAGCTTCGCTTCTTCGGCGGCTAGGCAGAATAACATTACATTATGCAATAGATTTTGAGCAAATGGCGGGCAATGATAGGCGCGTTGCACACCCTCGAGTGCAACTTGTAGGTCTCTAAAATCAAATAAATTGCCTATGAATATTTCGGCTCCCAATTCATGAAGTGCTTTTGCGCGTTTATCATTTACACGTACAAAGGCGCGTACTTTATACCCCTTCGCTAATAGTTGGCGCACGGTTTCGCTACCCGTTCTTCCTGCTGCCGATGTCACTAATATTTTCATTTCATTTCCATTCATTTTAGATTATGATTGTCATCTATAATTTAAGATGATACACATAATCTTAAATGTCAAGACTAGCAAGCGAGAAAATTTTATGGCCAGAGTTTCCAATGAAGAAAAAGCAAAAACACATGAAAAGATCATCGACATTGCTTCAGAAATGTTTCGAAATAACGGCATAGAGGCAACTGGTGTTGCAGATATTATGAAGGCTGCCAATCTTACGCATGGAGGGTTTTATAGGCATTTCACTTCTAAAACTGCATTGGCTATTGAAGCTATTGAGCGCGCAATATCTGAATCATTAAGTGATTTGGAGGAAGCAAAAAATAAAAGTAAAACGGATAAAAAAGCTGCAATTCAAATTTATATTCAGAGGTATTTATCTGAAGAACATGTGATGGACTCTGCAAATGGCTGCCCTTTGGCAGCGCTTGGAACTGAAGCACCACATATGCCAGAGGAAATCGCCAACGTTTTTACAAATGGCACAAAAAGAGCAATTGCAGCAATTGCAAACACTTTAAACCAAGACCAAAAAAACCAGAATGCGGCATTAATTATGACTACGTTAATTGGGAGCGTTATTTTGGCTCGAATGTCACGAGATGACGTTTTGCAAAATTCGATATTAGTTGCAGCAAAAAAATCTACACTTACACTACTTGGTTAGTTTTGTGCTTTTAAATTCAACTAGTCACATAAATTTTGACGATATACATACGATACGCGTCTTTAGTACACTTAACTAAATCAAATAGTTACCCTATAAATCAGTATCGTCAATCATCGGCACAACGGAAAAGCGTCTATTGACCGTATACGGTGAATCGTGTTTAGCATCAATGCGCTCGATTGTATTTCTAATCTGTGATTTTTGATTGTTTTGTGACATTATTGGACATTTTTTGGTATTTTCTATAGTTAGCTATACCATGTACGAACCACTGGCTTGGACAAATATTGTTCTGCAGAAGGCACCATTTTACTAAATTTTGGATAGGCCATTGAGACAATTGACTTTGAGTCCAGAGCCGCGCAAACTTACGCGGCTCTGGGTCAGGTCAGCTGTAGGCTGGCATCAATCAAACAACCGTCAAGCGAGCATTGCACCATCAATCAGGATTTGGGCGCCACTTATGTAGGCGGCCGCTGGTGACGCCAGAAAGGCCACAAGTTCAGCGACTTCACTAGGCTGACCATAGCGCCCCAGAGGAACAACGGATTTGATCTTTTCCGCGCGCTCACTATCTTCGGGATTTGCATCGGTGTTTATTGGGCCGGGTTGAACGATGTTGACTGTGATAGATTTACTCGCTAAATCACGAGCCCATCCTTTTGTCATACCAGCAACGGCATGTTTCGTCATTCCGTAAACACTGGCACCCGGAAAAGGAACACGCTCGCTAAAGAAGCTACCAATATTAATGATGCGACCTCCATTGTTGAGATGAGAGATAGCAGTTGCAGTGGTATGCCATACCCCTTCGATATTAATCTTCACTTGGCGATTAAAAGACTCGTCTGACAGTTCGCCGATAGCACCATGTTCGGCGACACCTGCATTATTTACCAGGATGTCGAGTTGTCCGCCGAGCAATTTAACGGCTTGTTCAGTGCCGGCTTTAGCTGCAGCAATATCTGAGATATCTGCCTGTACCGCACAAGCTTTACCGCCGTCTGCCTTAATTTCTGCAATGAGCTGTTCAGCACGTTCCGCGCTATTAGAATAAGTGATTGCGACCGTTGCTCCGCGTGCCGCCAGCAGTTTGGCACAAGCTGCACCGATGCTCCGGCTGCCACCGGTGACGATGGCGGTTTTATTAGTTAGATCAAGATTTTGTAATGACATGGTAATTTCCTTAATTTATTTTTTGAAAGAGTGTAAAAATTGGAGACAAGACAAGATTCATTTACACTCGACATGTGCGTGGGTGCTGGCATGGGTTTTTAGTGCATCACAAGCAACCTTCCATGAGGTATCCCCTGCATTCAGCGCAGATTTCAGATAAGCCCAAGTCATACGTTGCGTAACAGCCAAGCGATCCGGATCTTCATCATCCGTTTCCTTGGCGTCATATCCAGCAATCCCACCCAATCCGTGCTTGCCGCCTTTGAGAACCAATAATGCGTCGCTACCAGGACCGAATTTAAATGGGTCAAAATGCCATTCTGGCCCTCTAACTGTTATGTGGGAGCTCTCATCTTGATCACCCGCGACCACAAGGGTTGGGGTATTCATTGTGGAAAAATCTGGGTTCATAAAACTGTATCTTTCAAGGGCGATTTTAGTTAGCCCCGCGCCGCCATTGCCTGGGCTTGCCAACAGCACACCAGCTTTGACGCGCGTATCGACCAAGCTGACATTGGTGTGTTCAGGGTTCTTTAGATCCGTCAACTGAGCACCCAGCAGCATACCCACAGTCTGCCCACCCAATGAGTGACCCACAGCCGCAATCTTTGCGTGGTCAAGACGGCCCGCGATTGCAGGTGCCAAATCTTCTATCTGGTCGAGTGAATCAATAATGTATGACATATCCTTGGGGCGAGATTCCCAAAACAAAGGGCCATCCGGAGCGTCTGCAGGAAGGCCTGCTACCCTCGAATTAAGGTGCGTAGGTTGAATAACAACAAAACCGTGCCGCGCATAGAAATTCACCAGCGGTCCGTAAGTATCTTTTGAAGGAATGTAATGAGATGATGGCCCATGCCCATGGGAAAAAACAATAATCGGGAGGTTCTTCCCTTTAATCGGTGCAGTGATGCGCAGCTCGAGTGGCAAGGCACGGAAGTCAGGATGGAGCGTTACAGGGTTGATAGAAATAGTTTGTATAGGCTCATCTATCGGAATGTGTTTTGATTCTGTGATTAAATTATTCATGGTAATTCTCCTTGATATATTGATAACATCAGGTTATGAAGGCTTATAAGATAAGCGGAAACGTGATCCGGTTAAGCAATCTTGCTCCGTGTTTATACGGAACGTAGATCCGCTTGTCAACCATTTTGTGACCAGCACACAGCAAGGCCGCGCAATATGAGAGGAAATAGCGTGAAAGAACAAACTGAGAAGGCCGCTAAGAAAACGGTTAGAGCCGATGCGCAGCGTAACGAAAATACCATTCTCGAAGTCGCCAAATCTCTGTTTTCCAAATATGGCGTCGATGTCCCTGTTCGCAAGATTGCAACAGAGTCTGGTGTAGGTGTCGGTACAGTTTATCGGCGATTTCCAAAGCGTTCAGATCTGGTTGCAGCTGTATTCCGGCGCGAAGTTGATGCTTGCGTAAGGTACGCAGAAACTGTTCAACAGAACCACCAGCCGGGTGAGGCACTAACGCTTTGGTTCATCCGATATACGGAGTTCATTGCGACGAAACGTGGTCTAGCTGCGGCTCTACATTCCAAAGATCCTGCATTTGCTTCTTTGCCGATTTATTTCCGTTCCAATTTCGAACCAGCTCTAAAGGCTTTGCTTGACGCAGCTGCGAAGTCTGGTGAAATACGAACAGACATTGCGCCGTATGATCTACTGAGAGCAATTGGAGGCTTGGCCATGGCCAATGGCGATGATGGAACTGAATATGAGCACAGTATGGTTAAACTAATGATTGATGGATTGCGATTTGGTGCTGACCAGACTCGATAAACTTCGGTCAATACAAAATCCACATACCCATCAAAGCCTCTGGTTAATGAACAAATATACTATAAATTCAATTATGTAACTGATTTCTGTTTGTCATCATTTCTCCAGATTGACGGCGCGCCCATCGCATACCATGCGGCCAGCACAGGGTCGTATATTGCACGACCGAAAGACGAACCCTTTGAAGCACTTTCCCGTTGGATGTTATGTTACACAAATTTCATTGCCACAAAGCGAGGCCTAGCAAAAGGACTTAGCTCAAGCGACCCTACCTATAACGCCCTTCCCGGTTATTTGTTCAGCCACCTAGGGCCAGCGCTACAAATGTTGCTTGACGCCGCTGTTGAATCCAAAAGCATACGTGATGAATTTCTAGCCAACGAGCTGTTGATAGCGATTGCAGCTCTTGGAAGAGCGGAACATGACGAACATTCTGTACAGTTAAAGAAAACTGTTGGATTGCTGGTCGATGGACTACGCTTTATCCAACATAAACTCAGCGGACAATTCAACAAGTTTAGCGATTACGCATAAGCCACCCACCCCTTAAAACTAAAGCCAGCATAAAATAAGCTAATATTTGAAAATCCGGCCTCACCGAGCATGGCTTCATCTTCTTCTGGAGAGAGAATGCTCAACCGCGTGCCAATGGCTTGTCGGCTATGTTCAAGCTGTTTAAGGTCGGTTCCATCCGGAACTCCAAATGCGACATGACGCGCTATCCATTGTGATTTTTCTGGTTCAGTTTGCGGAAAACTAACATGGGCTATGACAAATGATGCGCCAGGTTTTAAGCGACGGTGAACTTGTTTGAGAATATCAAGCCGTTGTTCAAGCGCGATATGATGGAATACCAAAATACAGGAGGCAGCATCAAAAGGCCCTTCAGGCGCAACTTCAATAGTGCCTTCGTGAAAGCTTATCCGTTCACTATGTTTTGCTGCTGTTGACGCAGCCAATGTGAGCATTTCTGCCGAAGGATCCACCCCATCAAACACCCAATTTGGATAAGCATCGCCAAATGCCTTAAGCTCTAACCCACCGCCAGCCCCTAAAACCAAAACTCGGCCAACTTGCGGAATATGTTCGGCAAATAACATGCCAGTCATGCGTAATAAACCGTCATAACCTGGCACCATGCGTGGTGGGCCTTCAATATAAGATTTGTGTTTTGGTACAGAAAATGTTGGTTTCATTATTTTTTTCTTTCAATTGGAACGTCAAAAACAAGTGATCAGTGCATTGCCATTGCGGCCATCACGCCGTCGCCTGTGGCGAATGTAACATTGTGAGCGCTGCGAATAATGTCACCAGCGGCATAAACATCAGCAATATTTGTCATTTTCATTTCATCCACTTTAATCATCGCCCCTAATGGCCCTTCCTCGATTTCGCAACCAAGTTGTTGAGCTATGTCGCTATTCAAAACATTAGGAGGTAAAATGAATAAGGCGTCAATTGCTTGCGAATGACCACCCACCAAATCGATCTGAGTTAAATGATGATTTTCAGAAATAAACTCCTTAACTAGCGCTGGCTCTATAGCGATATTTCGCAAATTATACTGCTCCAAAGTGGAGTCATCAGGCATTTCACCGCCGTTAAGGAAATAAGTTGTTGCCCCCCATTCGGCGATCAACATAGCTTGATGTTGCGACATAGGAGATGTATTTAGCACACCTAATTTCTTGTCACTAAACTCATATCCATGGCAGTAAGGGCAGTGAATGACCGATTTACCCCATTGGTCTGCAAGACCCTTAATTTCGGGTAAAATATCAGAAATGCCATAAGCCAAAAGTAATTTGCTACAGTTGAGTTTTTTACCATTTGAAAGTGAGATTGAAAAACCTTGATCATTTTTTGCGCGTCAGTCGCTTTGGCCTGAACAAATTGAACTGTTGGGTATGCCGCAACTTGGGCGCGAGCCGTTGCCAAAATGGCTTGCGGATTTTCTCCATCTTGCCCCAAAACACCGTGCGATTCATCTGTAAACCGATTGCGTGGCCGCCCAGTGTCGATGATACAAACCGACCTTCTGGACCTAGCTAGATATAATGCAGCAGACAATCCTGCAAAGCTACCGCCAATGATTATAATATCATAATTCATATATTTTCCTTCGTTATATAAAGAAATGCTGGTGGGGCGCTTTCTTATACGCCTCACCTATTTCACTGAAATAATGTAATATTTTGATTAAGTTGCTTTCTCGTTTTCTGGGCCTCGAACCAACACAAAGACAAGTAATATGGCCATAACAACAACACCTGACCGCTTGTTACCAACCGATGACAAAAGCTTCCTGTGCGGAACCAAGAAGGATTGCTGCGTAAGATGGCTCGCCTTTTAAATAGAGAATACCGGCAATGCCTTCGCGAGCAACAGTCGGCAACAATAATGCCGCCAATGTGATGGCGTAAATGTTGGCGGTTAAATGACCGACTTCCTCTTTTGAATTGTGTTCTTCGGACACAGAATTCCCAGTTTCATGTGATTTTTATTAGCACGTTATCATGTGGCGTAAACTGTTACGTGATAAAATTAAACAAGTCGACATCATTTAGCCTGAAATCTAAATTCACGTGCTTTTTGTTGTTACTTAATCTTATTTTCCTGTATGATGCCCAAAAAAACCGGAGATTAAATTGAGACGAGACAACCGCCTACCCCGTGTCCTTCATGCCTTGTTGCATATAGAACAAACCATACATCCCATCACCTCTGAAATGATGGGACAAATGTTGGGCATGGATGCATCA
>NVUS02000090.1 GCA_002402005.2 OCS116 cluster bacterium
ACTAATGCGTTGGCAAAATTTATCATCATCTGTACCGGTGATGAAACGGTAGTTTTTTTTCTGTTTGTTTTCGCTCATAGTCTTTCCCTAATCTTCAAATTTCAATCTCAATTCGCCTTGCATATCACGGACAAATTCCACCAGACCTTGCTGCCGATTGCGTTTTTGTTTCTCGGCATAAAGAATGGCTTTTAATTTTTGTTCGGATATTTTCAGGTCGTCATTAATCACAATATAATCATATTCCGCCCAATGTTCCAACTCACGCGACGCGCCTTTCATGCGGCTATTGATAACATCTAAGCTATCCTGTGCGCGGGCATGCAAACGTTGTTCCAACGCTGAGGCGGTTGGCGGCAATATAAAAACTCTGACCAAATCTTTTTGCGCTTTGGCGTGTAATTGCTGTGTGCCTTGCCAATCAATATCAAACAAAACATCTTTGCCTTCATCCAAAGCCTTATAAACCGGCTCTTTAGGTGTGCCATAAAGATTGCCAAATACCGAAGCCCATTCGAGCATTTCATCATTGTCAATTTTGGCTCTGAATTCATCATGGTTTAGGAAAAAATAATCTTTACCCTCAACTTCACCCGGCCTAGCTTGCCTTGTGGTGGCCGAAATGCTCAAGGTTATATTGTCATCATCATGCATCAGCAATTTGGTCAAGGTGGATTTACCAGCGCCAGAAGGTGATGAAATCACCAACATAACGCCGCGGTTTTTAATCTCACTTTTTTCCATCACATTCCCCTATTTTGCTGCCTTTTGACGGGCGCGTAAAGCTTTCACATTCTTTTGATGGGCTTTATAATTATTGGCAAATACATGTCCGCCGGTGCCATCGGCCACAAAGTATAAATAATCAACTTTCGCTGGGTTTAACACCGCCAATATAGACGCACGCCCCGGGTTGGCAATCGGAGTTGGTGGCAAACGCTCAATCACATAGGTATTGTAAGGTGTTTTGGCCTTGATTTCAGATTTTTTCAACTGCCGGTCAAGCTTATATTTGCCCAAGGTGATGCCATAAATAATCGTTGGGTCAGATTGCAGCTTCATTTTTTTCTTGATGCGATTGACAAAAACCGCCGCCACTTCGGGGCGTTCAGAGGCCACACCGGTTTCTTTTTCAACGATAGAAGCCAATATCACCACCTCTTCCATGTTCTCCAGTGGCAAATCTTTGTCGCGCGTTTCCCAAAGATTAGTGAGGAATTTCTTTTGCGCCGCTTGCATTTGGGCGATGATTTCAGCCCGTGCCGTACCGCTTTCAAATAAATAAGTCTCAGGCATTAAACTGCCTTCAACCGGCGTTTCAGCCACTTGACCGGTTAACAATGGTGCTATTTTGATTTTATCCATAATTTGGCCAGTGGTGAGGCCTTCGGCAAAAGTCAGCTTATGCTGAATGCTTTGCCCACCAACAAATATATTCATAATGTCGCGCATGGTGGCATTGGGCGGAATTTTATACTCACCGGCTTTGAGGCGGGTATCATTGCCCTCGTAGGATACCAATAACCGATATAGATCTTGGCTCGAAATCAGCTCTTGCTGCTCAAGGCGCTGCGCGATGACGTTTAAATTATCGCCCGATTGCACTTTAAACAATGTCTCGACATTTGTATCATTCTTCACTTCGAACAATTGCACAGTGGCTAGCCAACCGCCCGCAACCAAAAGCACGATGATGACCATCATCGTAATCAAGCTACTTAACGCGCCCCAAACCGATGATTTAGGTTTTTCTACTTTGCGTTGTTCACGCAGTGGCTTTTGCTTTTTTTGTTTTTTAATGGTCAGCTTAAGCTGGCGCTGCATTTTGCGGCGGGCAAAATAACCCGGCCGTTCATCAGCTTGTGGAACGGCTTCATCCACCAGTGTATCAACATTATAAAACTCTTGTTCGTCGGACATTTTCACTCACTTAAATGGCTTTTATGATGGGTTAAAGCGCCTGATCAGCAATGACGCATTGGTGCCGCCAAAACCAAAACTGTTAGACAATACAATATCAACTTGCTTATGCTTTTTCACCTTGGGCACCAAATCAGTTTTGGTGTCCATGGATGGCTCATCCAAATTCAAAGTCGGTGGCACCACATTGTCTCTGATTGCCAATGTCGCAAAAATCGCTTCGATCGCGCCCGCACCGCCCAATAAATGACCCGTGGCCGATTTGGTTGAGCTCATGGTCAGGCCTTCGCCTTCATTGCCAAATAACCGCTCGACCGCACGCAATTCAATTTCATCACCCATTGGGGTGGATGTGCCATGAGCGTTGACATAATCAATCTCACTCGGCTCTACCCCCGCACGTTTGACACAAGCCAACATGGCACGATAACCACCATCGCCATCAGGCGCTGGTGATGTAATGTGATACGCATCGCCAGACAAGCCATACCCGGTAATCTCACCATATATCTTAGCACCACGTGCTAGCGCATGTTCAAGTGATTCGAGCACCATAATGCCAGCGCCTTCACCCATCACAAAACCATCACGGTCTTTGTCATAGGGGCGCGAGGCTTTTGTCGGGTCATCATTATAACCAGTCGATAAGGCTTTACAGGCCACAAAACCGGCTATGCCCAAACGACAGATCGGGCTTTCCGCTCCACCTGCTATCATCACGTCAGCATCATCCAACGCAATCAACCGCGCCGCATCGCCAATGGCATGCGCGCCGGTCGAGCAAGCGGTCACCACACTATGGTTAGGGCCTTTAAAACCGTATTTAATCGATACATGACCAGAGATTAAATTGATCAACCGGCCGGGAATGAAAAACGGGCTCACCCGTCTAGGCCCGCGCTCTTCCATCATCACCGCCGCATCCGCAATGCCAGATAGGCCGCCAATGCCAGAGCCAATCAATACGCCGGTGCGGCATTGGGCTTCATGATCTTGCGGCTTCCAATCGGCATCTTCAACCGCCTGAATGGCGGCTGCCATGCCATAAACAATAAAATCATCGACCTTTTTTTGATCCTTGGGCAACATATAATCATCAGGATTGAATGTGCCATTTGTGCCATCACCACGTGGTATTGTGCCGGCTATTTTGGCATTTAAATCAGAGGTATCAAATTGCTCTATTTTCGTAATGCCGGATTGGCCATCAAGCAAACGCTGCCATGTTTCTTCAACCCCATCTGCTAAAGGAGTTACCATTCCAAGGCCTGTAATCACCACACGTTTTAACATAGACGCACCTAACGTTAAGTTCCAAATATCAGTAAATATAAACTATGTCCAAAATAGGATATTTATAAAAATGTTGCAATTAAGATCGCCCCAACAACGGTTTTTATTCACATTCTGAGCCAAATACCAAATTTTGGCACAAAAAAACAGCCCGTCTGAAGCCAGACGGGCTGTTTAAACTAAAAATCAAATCAGATTATTTGTTTTCTGTGATGAATTTAACGGCATCACCAACTGTTGAAATATGTTCAGCAGCATCATCTGGAATTTCTACAGAAAATTCATCTTCAAATGCCATAACAAGTTCAACTGTGTCTAGGCTGTCAGCACCTAGATCATCAATAAAGCTTGATGTATCGGTTACTTTTCCAGCATCTACACCAAGATGTTCAATTACGATTTTTTTTACGCGTTCTGCTACGTCACTCATTGTTTTTCCTTCAATTAACTGCGCTTAATGCATAATGCCTAGCCGCAAATATAGCCTATTTTATGGCTTTACCACATAATCCAAACATTAGGTGCACAATGCGTTCCTAAAATGCTTGCTCTCAGTTGCCCCTTTTTACAAAAAAAATCAAGCTAAGATTTCCTTTGAGGGCATAAAAAACATAAAATTTACATTTTATGTCCAATTTACGCAAGGTTTCACACAGGTTCTAAACCGTGCAATACCATTTAAACCATCATCATACCGCCATTTACATGTAAAGTTTGGCCGGTTACATAAGCCGCTTCATCAGAAGCCAGATATACCGCGGCGGCGGCTATTTCGGCTGCAGTGCCCAAACGTTTGGTCGGGATGTTTGATAGAATCGCTTCGGTTTGTTTTTCATTCAGCGCTTCGGTCATTGGCGTGGCGATAAAGCCGGGGGCAATGGCATTGACGGTGATGCCTCTATTGCCAACTTCTTGCGCCAATGATTTACCGAGGCCGATAATGGCAGCTTTCGAGGCCACGTAATTGGCTTGGCCGGGGTTACCAGCCACACCGACGACAGATGATATATTAATGATGCGGCCATTGCGGGCCTTCATCATACCGCGCATCACGGCGCGAGATAGCCTGAATGCAGCGGTTAAATTAACCGCAATCACATCATCCCAATCTTCATCTTTCATACGCATAAACAAGCCATCGCGAGTGATACCAGCATTGTTAACCAATATGTCAACGCTGCCCATGGCGGCAATCGCGGCCGGCACCAAAGCTTCAACACTGTCTTTGTCCGATAAGTTACAAGCCACAAAATGCACGCGTTCACCTAGGGTATCGGCAATTTCTTGCAACACAGCTTCACGTGTGCCCGATAAGGTTACCGTGGCACCTTGGGCATGAAAAGCCTCGGCAATGGCGCGGCCAATGCCGCCGGTTGCGCCGGTGACCAGCACATTTTTACCTGTTAAATCAAACATATTTACGCCTTTTTATATTTTACTGCCTCAAATATAAGATAAATAGCAAAGATTACAATGATTCTATGGAAAGATTTTGCAAATATTTATGGCCCGCATTGTCTGGGTCTTGACGCACGATAAGCGCCTCAAGCTCGGCAATATAATCAGCGTCCAAACCATGTTGCCTGGCACCGGCCACGCAAATGTCCCGATACCAATCCATCGGCAGCAAGCCTATCTCTATATCCGCCTTGGGCACGTAATAAGTGGTGGTTAGATGGTTTTGCCCATCCATAACCACTTCAAACTTATCATTGCGCTTATATTTTATCTCAAAGCGATCCAAATCCATAAGTTCTGATTCGGCAAGTTCGAACAAAACGCCAAATACACAATCATCTCTATCCTGAGACTTTATAATAACAGCTTTGCCACTGCCATCCCGGCCAGCCAGGCCAAAGCTGATATAATGACAATAAGCAACCGCCACGCCCAAAGCTCTGGCGCTGGGGCAACGGTCAATAAGCCGTTGCAACAACATGTTCGAGCCATAGGCAAAATAAAGAATTGTTGAGTTCGCCATTGTTGAATTTGCCATAGCTATTTTAGCAATTCAACCACAGCGGCAATCTCTTCATCTGTGCCACAAGCCATGCCGGTTATATTCTTATCAATGCGGCGCACCATGCCGGTCAGCACTTTGCCATTGCCAACCTCAATTAAAGTTTCGATGCCATTTTTGCCCATAAAACCAACCGATTCGCGCCAACGTACAGTGCCGGTCACTTGTTCAACAAGCTGTTTACGAATGGTTTCAACGTCCGATGTCGGACTGGCGCTTACGTTGGCAACCAAAGGTACAGAAGGTGTATTCATCGTCACTTCGGCCAATGCGGCTTGCATGGCCTCGGCAGCTGGCTGCATCAGGCTGCAATGGAATGGCGCGCTCACCGGCAAAAGAATCGCTCGTTTGGCGCCTTTGGCTTTGGCAATGATTAACGCCCGCTCTACCGCAGCTTTGTGGCCAGATATCACCACTTGGCCGTTGGCATTGTCATTGGCGGCTTGGCATACATCATCGCCAGCGGCTTCGGTTGCCACTTCAATCGCGGCAGCAAAATCCAAACCTAACAAAGCTGCCATCGCGCCTTGGCCCACTGGGCAAGCTTTTTGCATCGCCCGGCCACGAATTTGCAACAATCTGGCGGTATCCGCAAGGCTGAACACGCCACCAGCGGTTAATGCAGAATATTCACCCAAAGAATGACCGGCTATATATTTAACACTTTTGGCAAGGTCAACGCCTTCGGCCTCTAACATACGCATCACCGCAATGCTGACCGCCATCAGGGCGGGTTGGGCATTCTCGGTCAATGTCAGCTCATCTTCTGGGCCATTAAACATTAAGTTCGATAAGTTAAAGCCCAAAGCCTCATTCACCTCTTCAAACACACGGGCCGCAATGCTGGAATTATTGGCAAGTTCTTGCCCCATGCCGACTTTTTGGCTGCCTTGGCCCGGGAATGTGAATGCGATTGTCATATATCTACCTTATGTTATGCGTCATGTTATTGATAACGATTCGATTCGCCTAAAATAACCCGCGCTAAAATTTTAACAAACACTTATTTTGATATAATGCACAAATTGGCGCAATCACACGCTTTTGGGCTTGCATTATCGCCCAAAACAGCTATAAAACGCCTGTTATGAAGCTCTAGTTGAGGGCTGAACGGAAGCTTAAAACTTGACTCTATTGGTTAAGTATTAGGTGTAACTATTTGATTTCAAAAAGTTATAACTTCCCGTGTCCTCGCTCTTTTGACTTCCTCTTGAGTCTTTCCAAAAACTGGCTCAAAAGGGGCTATGCGCTAGAGATATATTTTTAGGAAAGGCTAATCATGCCAAAATACGAACATATTATTCTTGCTCGTCAAGATATTTCTACTTCACAGGTGGAAACACTTATTGAAGATTTTACCAAAGTTATCGAAGATAACGAAGGTAAAGTTGAGAAGGTTGAAAGCTGGGGTTTGCGCAACATTGCTTACCGCATCAAGAAAAACCGCAAAGCTCATTATACATTGATGAATATTGAATGTGCGCCAGCTGCTATGAAAGAGCTTGAACGCCAACAATCAATCAATGAAGACATTTTGCGTATCATGACCATTAAGGTCGATACATTTGAAGAAGGCCAAAGTGCCGTTCTTTCTAGCAAAAATGACAAGAAAACACGCCGTTAAACCGCGCTATTTATAAAGGAATTAAATTATGTCTAGTCAAGGTGGATCACGTCGTCCTTTCTTTCGTCGTAAAAAAACTTGCCCATTCTCTGGTGATAAAGCCCCAACAATTGATTATAAAGATGTGAAATTGCTTCAACGCTTTATGTCAGAACGTGGCAAAATCGTACCAAGTCGTATCACTGCTGTATCAGCCAAAAAACAACGCGCATTAGCCAAAGCTATCAAACGCGCACGTTTCTTGGGTCTATTGCCATACGTCATCAAATAATAATCACCCCACTTTTATGTATATAAAAGTGGGGTGTTTTTGGTTGGGATTGTTAAAATCTCTAACCGCATAACCGCGGGACAGCTGAGGCTTTACGTCTCATTCCGCTCAAAAACGCATAATATTTATGCAGGAGCAAAAATTATGAAAGTTATTCTACTCGAGAGAATCGCTAAACTCGGTAACATGGGTGAAGTTGTAAATGTAAAACCTGGTTTTGCCCGTAACTTCTTATTCCCACAAGCCAAAGCCCTACGCGCAAACGATGCGAATATGGCTAAGTACGAAACTGAAAAAGCTCAATTAATCTCTTTGAATGCTGATTTGGTGAGCAAAGCCCAAGCCACTGCCGAAGAAATGAAAGATTTCTCTGTCACGGCTATCCGTGCCGCTTCAGAATCTGGCCAACTTTATGGTTCAGTGTCTACACGCGACATCGCAAATCTGATTTCAGACAAAGGCGTTGACGTTAAACGTACACAAGTGACTTTAACCTCACCGATTAAAACTGTCGGTATTTCAACAGCTCACGTGATCCTTCATCCAGAAGTGCAAATTGACATTAGTGTTAATGTTGCCCGTTCTGAAGATGAAGCTGAACGCCAAGCTGCTGGTGAAGACATTACGGTTGAAGTGTTTGAAGACGAATATGAATTTGAAGCGTTTGATGAAGATGCAGATGATGTCCTTGGTGACATTGTTGAAACCTCTGAAGAAACTGCTGATGAAGAAGAAAAATCTGAAGATTGATCTTTTTAAAATCATGATGAGAAGAGAGCTTTTGGGGCTCTCTTTTTTTTTGCCAAAATGCATGATGAGATGATTATTGTTTCGCACCACTTATGCACATGCTAAGCTATTGTTAACCATAATATTTGCAAAGTTATGCTTGCTATAAACAGGTAAAATTAAAAAATGAACTATATTTTTTTATCTGTAAATTAGACTCCATTTATGAATAGAAATAGTTAATATAGGGCTCTGTCTAAAGTAGAAGTATCTCGTATGTCTGAAATAATTAAAAATGCCCCAATTGCCCTTAACTCCTTGATTAAAGAACAATTAAGTCAAGAAGAAGAGGTGGAATTCCGCACCCCGCCCAACAATATTGAGGCTGAGCAAGGCCTGTTAGGCGCGATTCTGATCAATAATGATAGTTATGACCGCGTGTCGAGTTTTCTGCGCGAAGAGCATTTTTTCGAAAGCCTGCATGGTCGGATTTTTGACACGGCGGCACAATTGATTGGCATGGGCAAAACCGCCTCGCCGGTCACTTTAAAAACCCATTTCGAAAATGACCCGGTGATTCAAGAGATTGGCGGCGTGAAATATTTAGCCCGCTTGGCGGCCGATGCCACAAGCATAATCAATGCCAAAGATTATGGCCAAACCATTTATGATTTGTCAGTGCGGCGCAGCCTGATCAATGTTGGCGAAGACATTGTCAACACTGCCTATGAAGCCGATGTCAATGCCTTGCCACAAAAGCAAATTGAACTGGCTGAGCAAGAATTGTATAAATTGGCCGAAACCGATAAATATGGCGGCGGCTTCCAAAGCTTTGCTATGGCGTTGACCGACGTGGTGACCATGGCTGAAGCGGCCTATAAGCGCGATGGCAACCTATCTGGCATCTCGACAGGGCTTACCACATTAGACAATATGATGGGCGGGTTGCAAAAATCTGACTTAATCGTTTTGGCCGGTCGTCCTTCGATGGGCAAAACCGCATTGGCCACCAATATTGCGTTTAATGTGGCCAAAGCTTACCGCCAAGAAGTCGCGCCAGATGGCAGCTTACAAGCCGCCAATGGTGGGGTTGTGGCGTTTTTTAGTTTGGAAATGTCGGCCGAGCAATTGGCCACCCGTATCATTGCCGAACAGGCCGAAATTTCATCGTCTAACATTAGACGTGGTGACATCACCAGCGAGCAATTTGATAAATTGGTCGAAACCACCAAGATTTTAGAAGAAAAACCACTATTTATCGATGATACAGGCGGTTTAACCATCGGCCAAGTTTCAGCCCGCGCCAGACGCTTAAAACGCCAGCATGGGCTGGATTTGATCATTTTGGACTATATCCAACTGCTGGCCGGTAGTGGCAAAAGCAATGCCAACCGGGTGCAAGAAATCACCGAAATTACCATGGGTTTAAAATCTCTAGCCAAAGAATTAGAAGTGCCAATCATCGCCCTATCCCAACTTAACCGTGGCATTGAGCAGCGTGATGACAAACGCCCGATGTTATCAGATTTGCGCGAATCAGGCTCGATCGAACAAGATGCCGACGTCGTGACATTTGTTTTCCGTGAAGAATATTATGTAGAACGTAGCCAACCCAAAGAAGGCACGCCTGAACATGCAGAATGGCAAGAAAAAATGGATGACGTACTCGGCAAAGCCGAAGTGATCATCGCCAAGCAACGTCATGGCCCCGTGGGCAATGTAACTCTGCAATTTGAAGGCCAATATACCCGCTTCTCCGACTTGCAAAAAGAAGAATATATGGCTATGCGTCACGATTGATTTGTTCTCATTTTGTTCTTGATAAATACACCGCGCCATTGTAGGTTCATTTTATGGAACAACAGAGCGATAAATTAGCCACCGGCATATTGACCATCGATTTAAACGCGATTGGCCAAAATTACCAAAACATACAGGCCTATTGCTGCGCATTTGATAAAAATGCGCAGGTATCTGCTGTGGTGAAAGCCAATGGCTATGGTTTGGGCATGCTTGAAGTGTCACAGGCTTTATATGCCGCTGGTTGCCGGTTATTTTATGTGGCGACTGTCAATGAAGCCATTGCGCTGCGGGCAGAATTTACAAATGCCAAGATTTTTGTGCTGGATGGCCTATTCATCGGTGCTGAGGCCGTTTACCAAAAGCACGGTCTGATTCCCTGCTTGGCCAGCCCGGCGCAAATTGAGGCTTGGGTTGAATTTGGCGACCTGCCCTGTGTGGTGCATTTCAACACCGGCATCAACCGTTTGGGCATGGGGCTTGATGATTATAAAAATATCCCCGCTGAAATTGCTGAAAAATTGAATATTGATCATTTTATGAGCCATTTTGCCAGTGCCGATTGGCCTAATGATGGGCAAAATTTGGAGCAAGTGGCGGAATTTAAACTAATCTGCCAACATTTGCCAAATTGCGCCCATAGTTTGGGCAATAGTGCCGGCATCGCTCTTGCTGCACAACAGAATGTCAAAACCAGCAATAGCAATATATTACGACCCGGCGTGGCCTTATGGGGCGTGAAAACCTTTGCCAAATATCCGATAGATTTAAAACCTGTGGTTACTTTGTCAGCCCGTGTGTTGCAAATGTCATCGCTCAAAGCCGGCGATATGGTGGGATATGGGCATTTGTTTAGTGCGCCAAAACCGATGCGCACGGCAATCATCGCTGCCGGTTATGCCGATGGCTTGCTGCGAAGCTTAAGCTCAGCCACCGGCCATGAGGGTTATTTTTATTTTAGCGGCCAAAAATTGCCAATATTGGGCCGCGTATCGATGGATATGATTGTGGTTGATGTCAGCGCTGTGGCCGATGGCCAGATGAAAGAAGGCGATTTTGTCGAGGTGATTGGTGATCATATCAGTTTAGATATGTTGGCCGAATGGTCAGGCAGCATTGCTTATGAAATATTGACCAGTTTGGGCAAACGGTTTTTAAGAAAGTATATTAATGGCAAAAGTTAAGGTCACTTACACCTGCAAGGAATGCCGCACCACTTATACCAAGTGGGCTGGCAGATGCGACAATTGCGGTGAATGGAACAGCTTAGAAGAAGGCTCTGAAAAAGGCGGCATTGGTGGCACACCGGTTAAGAGCGCCAGCCAAGGCCGGCAAATTGAACTGGTTTCGCTCAAAGGCGACATTGTCGAAGAGCCGCGTTATAAAACCGGCATTAGCGAATTTGACCGGGTGGCAGGTGGTGGCATTGTGCCGGGTTCGGCTTTGCTGGTCGGCGGTGACCCGGGCATTGGAAAATCGACCTTATTGTTGCAAGTGGCGGCAAAACTAGCTGATTCGGGCAAGCGTGTGGTGTATATTTCGGGCGAGGAAGCCGTTGCGCAAGTGCGTTTGCGGGCCGTACGCTTAAATGTCGAAAGCAGCAATGTTGAATTGGGCGCAGAAACCAATCTCTCCAATATCATCGCCACCTTAGATGACCCGTCAAAACCCAAGCCGGCTTTGGTGATTATTGATTCGATACAAACCATGTGGTCGGACAATCTTGACAGCCCGCCGGGCACGGTTTCGCAAGTACGGACATCTAGCCAAACGCTTATTCGTTATGCCAAAGCCCATAATGTGGCGGTTATTTTGGTCGGCCATGTAACCAAAGATGGCCAAATCGCTGGGCCACGGGTGGTCGAGCATATGGTTGATGCGGTGCTATATTTTGAAGGCGAGCGCGGCCATCAATATCGGATTTTGCGCGGCGTAAAAAACCGTTTTGGCGCGACTGACGAGATTGGCGTGTTTGAAATGACTGGCCTCGGCCTGGCCGAAGTGACCAACCCTTCAGAACTGTTTTTAGGCGACAGAGATGGCCAAACCGCTGGCGCTGCGGTGTTTGCCGGCATGGAAGGCACCCGCCCGCTATTGGTCGAGATTCAAGCGCTGGTGGCAGAAACATCACTCGCCACCCCGCGCCGCGCAGTTGTGGGGTGGGATTCATCACGCTTGGCGATGATTTTGGCGGTGCTAGACGCGCATTGCGGCTTAGGGTTGGCCAAACATGATGTTTATTTAAATGTAGCTGGTGGATTGAAGATTAAGGAGCCCGCAGCTGACATGGCGGTGGCGGCGGCTTTGATATCCTCTATCAGCCAAAAACCTTTGCCCAAAGGCACAATTATTTTTGGTGAAATTGCACTTTCGGGCGCAACGCGCAACCCAAGCCAAAGTGCGGCGCGGTTAAAAGAGGCCGAAAAATTAGGATTCACCCAAGCGATTATTGCCAATTTGAACCAAAAACCGGCCAAAAAAGTAACAAAAACCGGCGAAAAAGAGCCAAAAAACACCTTAAAAGTGGCAGAAGTTGATCATTTAATAGCTTTGGTTGCCAAATTGGCAGCGAATATGGCCTAAAAACCGCTGAAATAAACCTTAAAACGAATTATATATGTATCAATGGTCACAATTTTATAGTTTTTCTTTTGGTTTTGCAGTATCAATATTTGCAAATTAGATCATGTCGTGAGGAATTATGGACGGACCGTTTACAATTTTAGATGTCGCTTTATTTTTTATTGTGATTATCTCTGGTTTATTGGCTATGACGCGCGGTTTTTTGCGCGAATTTTTTAGCATTGTAGCATGGGCGGCGGCGGTTGTTGCCGTTGTGGTGTTTTATTTTCCACTTGAGCCTGAAGCCAAAAAGCTGATTACCAATGATACGGTGGCCAAAATTGCGCTGGCCGCGACCTTGTTTTTGGGCACATTGATTCTGGTGTCTATATTAAGTTACGTGGTGACCGATAAATTACTAGATAGTAAAATTGGCGCGTTGGACAGAAGCTTAGGCTTTATTTTTGGGGTGATTAGAGGTTTTCTACTGGTTGTGGCGTGTTATTTACTTATGCTGCTGTTCCAGCCCAATGAAAAAGACCATTATAGCGAGATTACCAATGCGCGGTCTATTGGCCTAATCAAAGACTCGAGTGATATATTGCTCGATGCCCTGCCCGACAGGCCCGGCAACTTTGTATCGGACTTTTTGGGCAAAATTAAAAACGCGCGAAAAGTGAATAGCGAATCGGCACAAGTGGCAGACCCCACAAAAGTGGAAGGCATCAACCAAAGTGAAGCCGACCAATTGAACCAAAAGGTCGAAGAAGCCACACCACTTGCTAACTAATATTGTAAAGCTGCCTTATGGCAGCTTTCTTTTTTACATGGTTTAAACCTGATTGTTTTCTTAAGGAAATGCCCGAATGACAGATATGTTTGATGGTCAACCAGATGGTTCTGATTTATATGCCCCCTTATTCAGCCGCAAAGATGACGGCACTCTGATAGATTTAGAAGACGACAAGCTGCACGAAGAATGCGGTATATTTGGAGTGTTTCGGCATAATGACGCGCCGGCCTTAACCGCGCTTGGTTTGCATGCTTTGCAACATCGTGGTCAAGAAGCTGCTGGTATTGTATCATTTAACGGCAAAGTGTTTAAAAGCCAAAAACGCAATGGTTTGGTGGGTGATTATTTTACCAAAAAACGCGTATTGGAAAAGCTTGATGGCCATACCGCGATTGGCCATGCACGATATTCGACCACTGGTGATGGTGCGTTACGCAATTTACAGCCACTTTATGCTGATTTAAAATCTGGTGGTTTTGCTTGCTGCCATAATGGTAATTTCACCAATGGTTTGACGTTGCGCCGTGAATTGGTTGAAGCTGGTGCGATTTACCAATCGAACAGCGACAGCGAAGCTTTGTTGCATTTGGTGGCGCGTAGCAAACAGGCCAAATTGGCCGACAAATTCATTGAAGCCATTCAACAGCTTGAAGGTGGTTTTGCGCTTTTGGCAATGACCAAGCATAAATTAATTGGTGCGCGTGACCGTTTTGGCATCCGGCCTTTGATTTTGGGCAAATTGGATGGCTCTTATATTCTATGCTCTGAAACTTGTGCTTTGGACATTATTGGCGCTGAATATGTACGTGAAATTAAAAATGGTGAAGTGGTGGTGATCACCACTGATGGCATTCAATCTTATTTTCCATTTGGTGATGTGAAGTCTAGACCTTGCATTTTTGAATATATTTATTTCGCCCGTCCCGACAGCGTGGCTGGCGGCAAAACGGTTTATGAAGTGCGTAAAGATTTTGGCAAAGAATTGGCGCGCGAATGCCCTGCCGATATTGATATGGTGGTGCCTGTACCTGACAGTGGCGTGCCCGCTGCCATTGGCTATGCGCAAGAAAGTGGTGTGCCGTTTGAACTGGCCATCATTAGAAACCATTATGTGGGCCGCACATTTATCGAGCCAACACAAGCCATTCGCGAGTTGGGTGTAAAATTAAAACTCAACCCGATCCGCAGCTTGGTAAAGGGTAAAAAAGTCATGCTGATTGATGACAGTGTAGTGCGCGGCACAACCAGTGTGAAAATTGTGAAAATGATGTTTGATGCTGGTGCGAAAGAAGTGCATATGCGGGTGGCTTGCCCACCGATTAAGCATCCAGATTATTATGGCATTGATATGCCAACCCAAAAGTCTTTACTCGCAGCCACTCATAACCTAGATCAAATGCGTGACTTTATGGGCGCGACTAGCCTTGGTTTTATGTCGATTGACGGCGTATACCGTGCTTTGGGGCATCCGAACGGCCGCGACGATGCGAACCCTGCCTATACTGACCATTATTTTACTGGTGATTACCCAACTGAACTACGCGATATCAATGACCGTGTGGCTGACAAGCAATTGTCGTTTTTAGAAACCGACCCTTCCGAAGAATAGATTATGAGCAATGTAACAGAAATTAACGAAGACAAATGTTTGAACGGACGCATTGCGTTGGTTGTTGGCGCAACCCGTGGCATTGGCTACCAAGTGGCATTGGAATATGCACGACGTGGCGCACATGTGATTGCCACCGCCCGCACCGTTGGCGGGCTTGAAGATTTAAATGATGCAATTGATGAAGTTGGCGGCACGGTGACTTGTGTGCCGGTTGATGTAACCGATTATGAAGCGCTCGACCGTTTGGGCGGCATTATTTATGAACGTTATGGCAAATTGGATGTGCTTATCTATATGCCGGCCTTTATGGGCGCGACCAG
>NVUS02000091.1 GCA_002402005.2 OCS116 cluster bacterium
CGATTGGCCATGACTTGCTTGGCTTCGGCCAAGGTGCGGGTCGGGCTGATGGTGACCGGGTCGATGACCATGCCGCTTTCGAATTTTTTTACCTTTTCGACGTTGCGAGCTTGTTGCTCGGCCGTTAGGTTGCGATGCAGGATGCCCATGCCGCCGCTTTGAGCCATGGAAATGGCCAAACGGGCCTCGGTCACGGTGTCCATCGCGGCGGATAGAATCGGAATGCCGAGTTCTAAATTCCCGCAAAGAATGGTGCTGGTATCCACTTGGCCGGGCAAGACGTCGGACGGTCCGGGCTGTAGTAAAACGTCATCAAATGTAAGGGCTTGTTTCATGGGTCAACCTCGATTTAGATTTAGAGTATTGACACAGGTAAATAGTCCGATAAGGCCTATTATGTAAAGGTTTTTTTCATAGATATACCTGATTTCATGTGACGGTTTTATGAAAACTGATATTCTAGATAGGCAACGTCGTAAAATTTATCGAATTTACGGCCGACTTGGCTTAACAGCGCGGCTTCGATAAAACCTAGGCTTTTGTGCAAGCCGACAGATGCTGCATTGGGCAAAGCAATGGCTGCATAGGCACGGTTTATATCTTGATGTTTAAGATTGCCTAACAAATGATGGCCAAGTTTTTTGCCCAAGCCTTTGCCTGCGGCGGCTTCGGTCAGGTAAAAAGTGACCTCAATGCTGGTGCTATAAGCCGGTTTTGGACGAAATTTTTGAGACAAGGCAAAGCCGAACACTTGCTCATTTTCGACCGCAACATAAGCATGATAACGGCCTGAATGATCGAATTGCTCAAACCACTCAAGCATATAGTCATCGTTATAGGGATTGGTTTCGAAATTAATATGGGTATGTTTGATATAATGGTTATAGATGTCTTTGACTTGGCTAAGGTGGGCGCTGGTCATGGGAATGATGTTAATTATTGACAAGATATTTACTTTCTGGAACACGGAGAAGCTCACAATGTAAGAATTTTGTGCCGTTATAAGTGAGTAACATACCCTCACAATAACCAATGGCTTCACCCCATTCTTCGTGAGCTGCATTGGGGAAACATGCCACCATACCAAGCTCAATCATCAAACCATGAGTGACAATGAGGGTGCTTTTGGAGTCGGGCATTTGATTTAAAATACTGCTCCATGAGGCGGCTTGCGCCACGGCAAATTCGGCCACGACACCGCCCTCATCGACCACTTCAGCGATGCGCGAAAATGGCACAGGCCAACCGACATATTTAATAATGGCCGAAGGTATTGAGCCTAAATCATGCAGTTTTTTATCGACTCTATGCCCCATATGCAAAGCAGTTTGCTCCGCACGCTTTAAATCCGATGTGACCACGAGGTTGAATTGCTGCTGAGTTTTGCCAACATATTTGGCCAAGGTCACACCTTTGGCGGAAACAAATATTTCTGGCTTATGACGCATGGTGTGACGTCTCACCTCTAAAGTTCTTAACTTCATATCTCCCCCCGAGATATTGGTTTGAAACTATGGCTTAATTTTCACCTCTAAAACCTGTCGCCAATACAAACATTTCTGAGCTATCTTTGCGGCTGGCATTGGGTTTTACATGGCGTACGACTTTAAAATCTTTGCGCAAATCGTTCAGAATCTCGCGCTCGGCGCCGCCTTGTAATACTTTGGCTAAGAAGATGCCTTCTGGGTTAAGTACTTGACGAGCAAACCATAATGCCGCTTCGCACAGGCCGATGATTTTTAAATGATCGGTTTGTTTGTGGCCGGTTGATGAGGCTGCCATATCGGACATGACCATATCGACCTTGCCATTGGGAATGAGCTGTTTGAGCTTGTCCATCATTTCTTGTTCTAAGAAATCGCCCTGAATGATGGTGCAACCAGCAACCGGCTCAACCTCTTGCAAATCGATGCCGATGAGCAGGCCTTTGCCTTTATCAATGCCGATTTTATTGCTGGCATATTGCAGCCATCCGCCCGGCGCACAGCCCAAATCGATAATGTGCATGTCTTTTTTAAGCAGATGAAATTTTTCGTTAATTTCGGATAGTTTAAAGGTTGCACGGCTGCGATAGCCTTCTTTTTTGGCTTTGAGCACATAAGGGTCATTGAGCTGACGTTCAAGCCATAGTTTTGACGACAGGCGCCGGCCTTTGGCGGTTTTTACTTTGACGTGTAACTCGCGTGAGCCTTTGGTTGTGCTGCTTTTTTTGCGTGCCATATTAACACCTATTCAGTTCTTTGATTGTCAGCTAAATCGCTGCTCATTAAATTGGTAAGAATGCCTTCACGCAGGCCACGATCGGCCACGCGGGTGCGTTCTGCTGGCCACCTTTTATAAATGGCGTTAAATATTGCGCACCCGGCCAGCACCAGATCGGCGCGTTCGGGGCCAATGCATGGGTGGTTGGCGCGGCCTTCAAACTCCATATCGATCAACATGTCTGTAACGCCGAGTGATAATGAGCTTTCTAGCCAATAGCCATCGATGCGGCGGCGGTCATATTGTTTGAGCTTTAAATGGATACCAGCCACGGTGGTGACGGTGCCAGACGTGCCCAATAAATGGATTTTCTCTTTGGTGATTTTTTGAGAAATTTGATGCTTGGCTTCGAATGGTGCTAAGAATGCATCGACATATTCGATCATTTGATCCATCAATTTATGCGTGACATTGGTGCCACCGAATTTTTCGGACAAGGTGACCACGCCAATCGGCAGACTGGTCCAATCAATAATGCGGTAATCGGGATGGAAGGGTGATTTTTCGATGATGTGTGAGTGATCATCCTCAGCCGGATCATCAGCAGCAGCTTTTGGTAGAATTTCGACCAATACCAGCTCTGATGAGCCACCACCAATGTCAAATACTAAGGCATAATTGCTGCGTTCATCTAACAAGGCCGCGCAACCCGCTACGGCCAATTTGGCTTCGGTTTGTTGTTCGATAATTTCGAGCTTTAAGCCGGTTTCGGCATGCACACGGTGAATAAATTCGGCACCATTTTCGGCACGGCGGCAGGCTTCGGTCGCAATCAGGCGCGATTTATGCACACCGCGATAGGCCATTTTTTCAGAGCAAACTTTAAGCGCATCTATAGTGCGGTCCATCGCCTGATCGGACAATTTACTATTTTTGCCCAGCCCCTCGCCCAAGCGGATGATGCGCGAAAAGCTATCAATCACCCGAAAGCCACGGCGTTGTGGGCGCGCCAACAGCAAGCGGCAGTTATTTGTGCCCAAATCCAATGCGCCATAAATGGCGGTTTTTGAGCCTTTGTGACCGCCTCTATTGCGGACATACGGGTGCGAAACATGGCGTTTGTTATGTTCGCTACGTTTCTCGGATCTGTTCTTTTGACGGTTGGCTTTTTGCTCAAGAAAGCCGCGATTCTTGCGCACACGACCTGACTTGGCATCATCTTGGCTTTGTTTTGACGGATTGCCGCCGGTATTCTGTGCCGCATTGCGACGTCTGCTAGACTTATCTTTCGGCGCATCGGCCTTTACATCATCTTTATTTGATCTTTGAGAATGGCTTCCTCGATTGGCCTTTCTGTGGCTATTTTTGCCATCTCGATCTTGGTGTAAACTTGGCTCTTCTGCAACCTTTCCGTTTTTTTCTTTGTCTAACTTATTAATATCATTTACAGAATTATCATCCTGTAGTTTATTTTTATAGTGACGTCCAACACCTTGGGATGCATGATCCCGCGAGGTATTTTTACTCAACTTATATCCTTTCATGGGCATTTAGCTGCCCTCGTTGGGGCTAAGTTAGCACAGGTCGATAAAAATATAAATTCAAATGTAAGTTTTTTTTAAGTTATTTCATTTACTGTTTGTTTAGTAACAAGAACAGTTATCGGAATTGAACATGGAAAGTTCGGCATTAGCGGCGGCATATGCGATGAATGCGCAAAGCCAAACGCAACAAATGATATCTACCAGCATGCTGAAAGCCGCGCATGCGTCTGAAATGGCGATGGTGGATATGATGAACCAAGCCATGGAAATGGTAAAAGTTCAACAAGGCCCGCCACCGGCTGGCATGGGCGGTAGTGTCGATAAAATGGCATAGGCAAAAAGCAAATGCTCAAACAAAAATGGCTCGGAAAACCGAGCCATTCTGATGGTTTTGTATATGCCTGATTAGGCATTTTTCATATCATTACGCTCATCGGCAATGCGTTCTGCCAAGCGGAACGAAAGCTCTAGCGATTGATCGGCGTTTAAGCGCGGATCGCAATGTGTGTGGTAACGATCTGATAGGTCTTCATCTGACACACTATTGGTACCACCGGTACATTCGGTGACGTTTTTGCCGGTCATTTCAAAATGCACACCACCAGCGTATGAGCCTTCGGCTTTGTGCACATCAAAGAAGCGGTTCACTTCACTTAAAATGCTATCGAATGGGCGGGTTTTATAGCCGCTGTTTGAAGTGATTGTATTGCCATGCATTGGATCGCACGACCACACAACCGTACGGCCAGCGCCTTCGACTTTACGGATCAGTTCTGGCAAATGTTTCTCTACATTATCAGCACCATAACGACAGATAAGCACAATGCGGCCGGCTTCGTTATTGGGGTTCAGAATGTCTAGCAATTGCAGCAATTCATCTGGGTTGAGGCTTGGGCCACATTTAATGCCGATTGGGTTGTTCACACCGCGGCAATATTCGACATGCGCATGGTCTGGTTGGCGGGTTCTATCGCCGATCCAAATCATATGACCTGATGTTGCGTAATAATCGCCACTTGTGCTGTCAGTGCGGGTTAAGGCTTCTTCATAACCCAAAAGCAGTGCTTCATGGCTGGTGTAAAGATCGGTGGTGCGCAATTGATGCGTATTGTCCGATGTGATGCCGCAAGCGCGCATGAATGAGATAGATTCTTCAATCTTATCAGTCATTTTTTTGTAACGTGTGCCGGCTTCAGTGCCATCTAAAAAGCCCAAATTCCACCGGTGAGATTGCTCGATGTCGGCGAAACCGCCAGAAGCAAAAGCCCGTAGTAAGTTTAAGGTTGCGGCTGATTGGCGATAGGCTTGCACTTGGCGTTCAGGATCGGGAATGCGTTGCTCGGGGGTGAATTCGATGCCATTGACCACATCGCCTTTATATGATGGCAATTCAACACCGTCTTTGGTTTCCATTGGTGAAGAACGTGGTTTGGCAAATTGACCGGCTATGCGACCGATTTTAACCACGGGGCAAGCTGCACCATAGGTAAGCACCAATGACATTTGCAACATAACTTTGAAGAAATCACGGATGTTATCGCCACTATGCTCTGCAAAACTTTCAGCACAATCGCCACCTTGCAATAAAAATGCTTTGCCTTGTGCCACTTGTGCCAATTCGGCTTTTAGGTTGCGGGCTTCGCCTGCAAATACCAAAGGCGGAAAATCGCCAATTTTCTTTTCGGTGGCAGTTAATGCGTCTGCATCTGGATAAACAGGGATCTGCAATGCAGGTTTATCTCTCCAGCTTGAGGGTGTCCATAATTCACTCATTTTCTTCAACCTTATACTCTAAAAACAACTATTTAGACGAGGATATACCTCGATTAATTGCACTTTATACGGCTTTTTGAAAATAACTAGGGGTTTTCTTTGTGACGAAAGGATTATCCACAATATACTGATCACACGCAATAATCTTGCGTGTGATCGATTGTAATGTTAACCATTAAGAGCCTGTAGACACATTAACGGGTTGGCACTTTCATGGTTACCAATTCTTCAGCAGCCGTGGGATGCACCGCCATGGTGGCGTCAAAATCGGCTTTGGTGGCGCCCATACGCATGGTGATGCCAACCAGTTGAATCATCTCACCAGCATCTGGGCCCATAATGTGCACGCCGAGCATTTTGTCGGTCATTTGATCGACAATCAGCTTCATCATCATTTTGCTATCACTGCCGGCTAGAATGTTCTTCATCGGGCGGAAGCTGGACACATATACGTCTATATTTTCGAATTTTTCACGCGCCTCGGCTTCGGTTAGGCCAATTGTGCCCAATTCTGGTTGGCTGAATACGGCTGTAGGAATGAGACTATGATCGACCGCCATTGGGTTGTTGTTAAACAGAGTTTCGGCAACGGCATTGCCTTCGCGGATGGCCACGGGGGTTAGGTTGGCTCTGTCTGTCACATCGCCGACCGCGTATATATTGTCGACATTGGTTTGTGATTGCGGACTGACTTTTATTTCACCAATGCGGCCTTGCTCGATGCCCAAAGCTTCTAAGCCGAGATCTTTAACATGTGGCACACGGCCAGTGGCATACATAACCGCGCCGGTCTTTAGGGTTTTGCCGGTGTTTAAATGCAGCAGCAAACCGTCGGCTTGTTTTTCGATTTTGGTGATGTCAGTCATCACTTGCACATCCATGCCGGCCAAAGCCAGTTCGCCGGCTAGACCGTCTTGTAGATCTTGATCGAACCCACGCAGGATTTTCTTGCCGCGGTAAAGCAAGTGAGTGTTGACGCCTAGGCCGTTAAAAATACCGGCAAATTCGACCGCGATATAACCGCCGCCAACCACAACAATGTCGCTGGGTAGTTCTTTTAGGTCAAACGCTTCGTTAGAGGTGATGGCGTGTTCGATGCCATCTATTTGTGGTTTAAACGGTGATGCGCCAGTGGCGATGAGGATATATTTGGCTGTAATGTCTCTGTTTTCATTGACCAAATGAATGGTATGTTTATCTTTAATGATGGCGCGATCACGGATAACTTCAACATCGCTATTGCCTAGATTGCGGTCATAAATGCCTTCTAAACGGTCAATCTCGGCATCTTTATTGGCGATAAGTTCAGACCAATTGAATTTGGTTTCGCCAACGTCCCAACCAAAACCTTTGGCGGCTTTGAAATTTTTGGAAAATTCTGAAGCATAAACAAAAAGTTTTTTGGGCACACAGCCACGGATCACACACGTGCCGCCAACCCGATACTCCTCTGCCACTGCGACTTTAGCCCCGAAGCCGGCTGCAATGCGGCTGGCACGCACGCCGCCAGAACCGGCACCGATGGTAAAAAGATCGTAATCAAATTGGCTCATAATTTTTCCTTATATTTTCTAAACAAGCAATATGAATATAGTTTTATAAGGATTCAAGCCAATTTCCAATCAATTATATTTGAATGAAGATAAAGTTTATTGATGTTATTGGGCAATTGGCGGCTGGCAATGAATAGAGCCAAACTATTGTATAATTTATTTTTATTTTTTTACTTCTATAAGTGGTCTTCGGAATCTCAGCTGATTTAATTTGACGTGGTGACAAGTTGTTTTGGTTGATCAAATTATTGCCATATTTGTATTTTACAAAATACATGTGGTGTAGGAAATCTGTTATTCGGAGTTAATTATGCCACAAATCCATTCTTCAATTCGCATTAAGAATCTCATTACAAAGCCTGTTCTCACTTATGCCAACAAGCATAAGAAAAAGGCATTACCTGTTGCGTTAACGCCTTTATTGGCGGCCTGTAATGTTTTTGAGTTTCGCACCCAAGCCCCGGCAGATGATGCACTGGTTGTGGCCGGCTATACCGTGCACCGCAGCGTTGGTTTTGGTGGTGATATTTATACAGGCACTGCCGACAAGGACGCGATTGTTGGTGCTGGCGGCGATGACATATTTAATGGCGGCGATGGTGATGATTTAATTTATGGCAATGATGGTGATGACATTATCAACGCCGGCACAGGCGCTGACGAAGTATATGGTGGCGATGGTGATGATTACATAAACCCCGGCGTTGATCTGAATTATGATTATATTGACGGCGGTGCGGGTGTCGACACAGTGAGCTATATCAACCATTATGGCAAGTTAGAAATTGACCTTGAAAGTGGCGACGTTCTTATAAATGACTCATTAGAAGATGATGTGGTGAATATTGAAAATGTCGATGGGGTGATGGATGCCACCAACGTAATTTACGGCAATGCGCTAGACAATTTACTTTCTGGCGGCAATTATAACGATAAAATATTTGGCCGTGATGGCAATGACGTGCTCGAAGGGCTAGGTGGTCATGACGAGCTTGACGGCGGCAAAGGCGATGATGAATTGCACGGCGGCAATGGTGATGATGTGTTGGTTGGCGGCCAAGGTAGCGACAAGCTTTATGGCGGCAGTGGTAGTGATGTATTTAAATTTAGCAATGATGATGTTGCTGGCGCAGTGTCTAATGATATCATTTATGATTTTAACATTTTAGACGATTTTATTGACTTTTCGGGTCTCGATTTTATCAGTGATTTTGGCGACTTGATCCACAATATGGTGCAAAACGGCAATGATGTTGAAATCTTTATGCATGCGTTTGATGATTATATTGTGAAGCTTGAAAATGTCGACATGGCACAATTTTCAGCATCCGATTTTATCTTTGCCTAAATGAATAGGAAGGCGCTACCTAGCACCACGAGGCCAGCGCCAATCCATGCCCCTACAGCCGGCACTTCTTTGGTTTTTATCCAGAGTATTGGCAATAAAATAGCCGGTGATGTGGCGGTGATGGTGGAAATAATACCCACTTCGCCGCCCGTCAGCGCGAATAAAAACAATGTCATGCCAATGCCCATGCCGTTAACGCCGGCAAGCACAGTTAGCCCTAATAATTTGGGCGTTAGCGGATTGGCGCGTTTGAGCGCCTTGATCGGCAACATGACCATAAAGCTTAGCAAAAGTGCGGATGTGCCGACTCGTAGCGCCGATGCGGCAACCGGGTCGACGCCTTCGAGCATAATGGGGCGCGCCAAAATAGAGCCTACGGCTTGGCAAAGTGCGGCGAACACACCTAAGGAAATACCGACCCATATTGGGCCTTTTATGGATTCCCATTGGTGTTGTTGGGCTTTGCGTTTACCAAATACCACCGCCATCACCACACCAATGGTGATAATGGCCACGCCAGTAATTTGCAAATGGCTGAGTTTTTCATCCAGAAACATCCAACCTAGCAATACGGAAAGCGGGGCGGCCAATGAGAATAAGATCGCTGTACGCCGTGGCCCCATGCGGTTGAGGGTTAAAAACAAAGTTGTATCGCCCAAAAATATGCCAATAAAGCCCGAAAGAATCAGCGGTTGATAATGCGCGGTTTGCACACTATCCCACGTGCCGGCAACCCAAACCCAAACCGCCAACATGGCGGTGATGATGACCATGCGAATTTGCACATAGGGTATAGCGCCCAATTCGCGCGACGGCGTGGCCGAAATCATCCCACCAAACGCCCATAATGTGGCGGCTAACAATGCCGCTAATTCATAAATTGTCATAATCTATCTCTATATTTAAACTTTAAGCGACCATATTATTGACCGCTAGTAACAACAAACGAATTTATCTGATGATTTTTTGTGCAAGACAAACCAAAAATGGCTCTCCACAGGGAAAGCCATTTGAACGATCTATAAGTTTTTGGAATAGGTGACGCCTAAAGTTCAATTTTCTTAATGCCATCTTTGGCAGCAAGTATCGCCACTTGTGCCAAACCGATGAATAAGCCATGCTCGACCACGCCTGGAATGACGTTAAGGTTGAGTGCCAATTGTTTGGGATTTACGATTGTGCCGAGTGCGCAATCATAAATATAATGACCGCCATCGGTGATAAGTGGTTTGCCATCGGGCAAAAGCCGTAGGGTTACAGCGCCAGCGCTGCCAGCATTTTTAATGGCTTCATGCATTAGTTCAACTGTGGCAGCTGCACCAAATGGGATGACCTCGACGGGCAAGGGAAAGGCGCCGAGCGGGTCGACCAATTTGCTGTCATCAGCGATGACCACCATTTTGGCTGAGGCCGCGGCGACGATTTTCTCGCGCAATAGGGCTGCGCCGCCACCTTTGATGAGGTTTAGCTCAAGGTCTAGCTCATCCGCACCATCGACCACTAAGTCTAGCTTTGGAGTTTCATCTAATGTAGTGAGTGGGATGTTAAGGCTCTTGGCCAATTCATGGCTGGCGATGGAGGTGGGTACGCATAGCACATTCAAGCCATTGGCGACTTTTTCACCCAAGGCTTGAATGAAAAAATTGGCGGTTGAGCCTGTGCCTAAGCCCAATTTCATGCCATCGGTTACATAATCTAATGCCGCTTCGGCGGCTTGTTGTTTTAAACTTTTTTCACTCATGGTGCGACCCTTTACTCAAAATCTTCGCGGGAAAATACATAATCTAATGCTAGGCCTTCGGCGGCCAATTTATCAATGCCAGCTTTGTCACGCAGCAAAACACAGATGACATGCTCAACAATTGCGCCAGCTTCGCGTAGCATTCTGGTGCTTTCGATGATCTGCCCGCCGGTGGTGACCACATCTTCGATGATGATCAAACGTTTGCCTTTGAAATCTAGGCCTTCGGCAAACTGGCAGGTGCCATATTGTTTGGCTTTTTTGCGCACAAATAAAGACGGCATGCCGTTTTGAATGCCAATGGCTGTGGCGATCGGTACGCCGCCAAGTTCTAGGCCTGCCAAGGCGTAAAAATCTTCATCTATGGCTTCGATTTTTTCGGCCATTAGAGTGGCGATGGGGACAAGGAGGTGTGGCAGAGATTCGAAGCGGTATTTGTCGAAATAATCTGTCGAGATTTGGCCAGAGCGGAGTTTGAACTCGCCTTGCAGCCAACAAGTTTCGCCACATTCTTTGGCTAACTTTTGTTTGTCAATTGCGGACATATATTCCCCTATTTAATGCGCCAATATAGTGGCGTCAATGGATCGAAAACGGTGAGTGCGCCGCTAAGCGCTTTATATTTTTGGGCAAGGTCGAGCGCAGTGTCGGTTTTAACCAAGGTGATTTGGTCTTGGTTGATCGGCAGACCATAATAAGTTGGGCCGTTGATCGATAAAAAGCCTTCGAGCTTATCGAGTGCATTTTCAGCCTCGAACACTTGGGCGCAGCAGATGATGGTATTGGGGGCGTTGAATACACCGGCACAACCGCAGGCCTGCAGTTTGGCTTCATCCATATGCGGGGCGGAATCTGTACCAAGGAAAAAGCGTTTGTCGCCACTGGTTGCCGCGGCGACCAAAGCCAGACGATGGCTTTCGCGTTTTACGATTGGTAGACAGTAATAATGTGGCTTAATACCGCCAACCAGCATGGCGTTGCGGTTAATCATCAAATGATGGGTGGTGATGCTGGCGGCTAGGTTTTTGTCTTTCGACAGCACATAATCAACCGCGTTTTGGGTGGTGATATGCTCCATGACCACTTTGAGCTCGGGGAAACGTTGTTTGATTGGCTCTAATATCTTGTCGATAAATACCGCTTCGCGATCGAAAATATCGACCTCGGCATCGACCACTTCGCCATGCACCAAAAGTGGCAGGCCAATTTTGGCCATACGCTCAAACACATGATAAACTTTACTAAAATCTTTAACACCGCTGTCGCTATTGGTGGTTGCGCCGGCAGGGTAGAGCTTTACCGCTTGTATTGCGCCGGAGGCAAAGCCTTGTTCTAAATCGTCAGCATCGGTGCCTTCAGTTAGATAGATGACCATCAGCGGAGTGAAATTATGCGCTACGGGCAGCACATCCATAATGCGGGCTTTATAGGCCACAGCATCGGCCGTGGTGCAAACTGGCGGC
>NVUS02000092.1 GCA_002402005.2 OCS116 cluster bacterium
CCGCCGCCTACAAACCGTGATGGAACGCGTATTAGACGAAATCAGCTTCTCCGCCACCGACAAAGGCGGCGAAAGCCTAACCATTGATGCCAAATATGTAGAAGACAATATCGGCGATCTAGCTAGAAACACCGACCTGTCAAAATTCATCTTATAGACAAACCACACACTCTGAGCTTGCGTCAAACGATCTAAACCGCAAGCTCAGAGCCGTTTGCCTCCGTAACAAACTCCGAATCTGCGTTTGCTCTCCCATACCGCAAGCTCAGAACCTCGTTCGCCCTCCCAACAGCAAACTCCGAATATCTAGCTACCCCCAAAACTTTTCCACTCCACCACTCATTTCACCCCAAGGGCACTTCCTCGTTTCGCTCACGGCGCAGAGAGCGCGAGTGCGGGCGTTCGAAGCCGCTGCCGTCTAACCGCGCGGTCCGCTAGCGCAGTACGCGTAGCGTATGGAGCGCACGGACCGAAGGGAATGCCTGTGGTGCAAGTGCTAACAGGGAGCTTAAGCGAACGTATAAAATGAAGTACCCGAGTATTGGCAGCAGTACTACCCAGTATGGGCTGTGAAAAGACAGTTGGCTGGTAGTTGAGGCTCTGGAAGTTTGCTTTATGTTTGGCACTGCGTGCGTTCGCTCCGCTCTCTAGCTAAGCCACTCAGCCGCTAATTGGGGGCGAATTCACCACCTCAATCAACTACATTACGCTTAGTGAGTTGGAGTTTGGCGAGGCTCTGAGTTTAGGTGTCTTGCTGCAAACTCAGCATTTGCGACTTGGTGCCATACTGCATATCGTGGGAAAAGGGTCCGAAGCCGTAGGCTGAGACAAGCGCGACCGCGCGTCGGGCGGTTAGCCCGTGGCAAGAGAGCGGAGCGAACGCACGCAGTGCTAACAGAGAGAAGGCCGACAGGCCGCCCGAACGTAATAAATGCATGCACCCCTGTGCCGGCAGGAGCGCAACCCAGAATTTGTGGCAAAAAGACAGTTAGCTGGTAGTGCACGCTAATGCTTACGGTTTTGCACGGCGTGTAAGCGTTGATGTTGTTGGAACTCTGAGGGTTTTTGGGAGCCGCCGCCTTGTTTCATGACTTTTAGGCTGAGCCATAAAGCGATGGCGGCGAAGACTAGGCTGCCGACGGCTTGGCCTAACAATATGCCGGTTGCGCCCCATAGGCTCGCGCCGATGAGGATGAAGGGCAGCGTGCCGATTGTATTTTTGCCCCAGTTGACATAGGTGGAATAGATGGGACGGCCGAGATTGTTAAAGCAGGCGTTGGCGATGAAGATGATACCGTTGAAGAAAAAGGCTAGGGCTAGTACACCGCAGAATAGCATGACCAGTTCGGCCGCAATGCCGGTAGCGCCGAACAGGGCGACGATATAATCGCGGGTGAAATAGAGGATAATGGCGACGACGATTATATAGACGAAGGTGAATTTGATGGCATCGACGAATGCGGTGCGCACGCGTGCCATATTGCCGGCGCCGAAATTTTGGCCGACGATGGGGCCGATTGACCCTGACAGGGCGAAAACAACTGAGAAAGCCACCGGGGTCATGCGGCCGATGATGGCCATACCCGCAACAGCATCAGTGCCAAATTTTGCCATTTCGCGCATCATAATGGCGCTGCCAATTGGGGTCGCGACATTGGCCAGCATGGCGGGCAGTAGAATGGCAATGATGTTTTTTAGGTGACTGATGATCGAAGCCAAATTGATGCGGGCGATGGCATTGTGGGTTTTGATGAGCAAATACATGGTGATGGCCATCATGCTAATGCGGGCTGCGACCGAAGCCATGGCGGCGCCTTCTAGGCCAAAATCTAGGGTGAAAATTAGCAATGGATCGAGCATTGCATTGACTGCGCCCCCCGCCAAGGTGACATACATGGAGCGTTTGGCATCACCATAAGAGCGCAACACGGCCATGCCAATAAAGGCGATGGAAGCCAAAGGCATGCTTGGCAAAACAATGCTGACATAGCTGGTGGCTAGGGTTTTGACCTCGCCCTCTGCACCCAGCAGGGTGAGGATGGGGTCGAGAAAATAGAAAACACCGGCGAGGATGAACAAGCAGAAGATGAAGCCGACAACCATGACACTGATGGCATATTCGCGCGCCTCGGATTTTTGCTCTGCGCCCAGAGATTTAGCGACCAATGTGCCGGCGGCGATGGATAGGCCGATATTGATGCTATTGGTGAAGAATAAGATGATGCCTGCATAGCCTACAGCGGCGGCAAGGGCTGCGTTGCCCAACATGGAAATGAACAAAAGATCGACAAAATCGACGATGAAAATGGCCATAATGCCGACGCTGGAGGTGAGCGACATAACCGCCACATGGCGCATGAGATTGCCAGTGACAAATTGAGCGGATGATTTATTGGGCATTTTTGGCTTCGCTTTCTGGGGTGGTTTCCACTTCGCCTTTGTGCAAATCGTCTTGCAATTCACCCTCATCCGCCGTCATAATATGATTCAATTGATCGCTCAGGCCGCGGGCCATTTCGAGCAATTCTTTATTGTCGAAATTGCTAACATCTTCTTTCCAAACGGCGGCGATTTCGCGCACGGCCTTGCGGTCATGCTCGACAAATTTATCCATGTTTTTAACGGCTTTATTGTGGGGCATGCCGAGGGCTTCTAGTGAATAACGCGCGGCGCGCACCGAGCTATCGAAGGTTTCGCGGACGATGTCATTCGCGCCAGCTTGGTATAATTTATAGACTTCGTTGCGGTCATAAGCGCGGGTGACGATGTGCAGATCTGGGCATTCGTGCCGCGCATGTTTGACCAAGGTGATGGCTTGTTCAGGATCGTCTATCGCCACAACCAATAATTTGGCTTCTCTTATGCCGGCGGCTTCTAACAAATCTGGCCGTGAGGCATCGCCGTAGAAAACCTGCACGCCAAATTTGCGCATGCCTTCAATTGATTCGGCGTGTTGATCTATCACTACGGTTTTATAGCCTGAGGCAATCAGAGTGCGGTTGATGATTTGGCCAAACCGGCCATTGCCAGCGATGATGGCTGTGCCTTTTTCGGTAATCTCATCATCTTCTCTGCCTTGTTTTTTATTGGCGAGCGGCAATACAACTTTGTCGAACAGGATGAACAATACCGGTGTGAGCATCATTGACATGGCGACCACTAACAGTAGAATATCGGCCAATTCGGGTGGGATGACGGCATTTTGCACGGTGAATGACAGCAGCACAAAGCCAAATTCGCCGGCTTGGGCGAGGCTTAGAGCAAATAACCATTTGTCAGCCAAGCGCATTTTGGTGACCAAGGCGATGGCCAGCAGAACCATCGATTTAAGCACCATAAGGCCGACGGTTAAGCCGAGAATGAGTGCAAAATCGTTAAATAACAGGCCGAAATTAATGCCGGCGCCGACGGTGATGAAGAATAGGCCGAGGAGCAGGCCTTTAAACGGTTCGATGTCGCTTTCTAGCTCGTGACGGAACTCGCTATTGGCGAGCACAACGCCGGCTAAGAATGTACCGAGTGCTGGTGACAGGCCG
>NVUS02000093.1 GCA_002402005.2 OCS116 cluster bacterium
AATAATCTCTTGCACCACCTGCTCAGCCACACTCATCGAGCCACCTTCGCCGCCAACCGAACCGCCCAAATCATTGACCACAATCTTCGCACCACGCCGCGCCAACTCCAACGCATGCGAGCGCCCCAAACCATTGCCCGCACCGGTCACAATTGCCACTTGTCCATCAAATCTCATGTTCATCCGCTCGTCCCATCGTCAAAAAGCCGTGTTTTTACATATGTTATAATGATCTTTCCCTCATAACAACCGCACACGGCCAAACAAATCTTGCTGAGCCATTCATTTTTAAGAATATAACCTGCCAATCAACCCAAAAGCAGTTCAGGCAACCACATCGACAAAGCCGGAATATAAGACACCAATAGCAGAACAATAATATTGGTCAGCAGAAACGGCGCAATGGCTTTGATCACCGGCGTTAACGGCAATTTCGCAATGTTGGCGCAAATAAACAAGCATACCCCCACCGGCGGCGTGGTCAAGCCAATCATCAGATTCAGCACCGCAAACGTCGCAAAATGCAACGGGTCAACCCCGACATTTTGTGCCAAGAATAACAAGGGCACAAATAGGATAATCAACGCCGCAATCGTCTCCATAAACATGCCAACAAATAACAGCAGTAGGTTAATCAATAAAATCACCAAAAATTTATTATCAGTCACCGACATCACGGCATCAGTAATCATTTGCGGAATGTGCTCAGATACCAATATCCAGCCAAATACATTGGCAAACCCAATCAACGCCAATATAGCGGCGGATGAAACCGCACTGTCGATGATGATTTTCGGTAGCATGTTAAATTTCAATTCGCCATAAATAAACGTCCCAACCATAAACGCGTAAACACTGGCCACAATCGCGGTTTCGGTCGGCGTGGCAATGCCACTCATCAACCCGCCAACAATCAATGCAGTCATCGCAATTGCCCAAATCGCCCCAAAGAAGGATTTGCCCAATTCAGCAAAACCTTGCCATTCTTGACGCGGAAAATTCCGCCGACGCGCAATGATATAAGTCGTCACCATCATTGCCAAACCCAACAATACACCCGGCACGGCACCAGCTAAAAACATTTTCCCCACCGATATACCCGACAAAGAACCAACAATAATCATCGGCACGCTCGGCGGTATCATCGGCCCAACGGTCGATGAAGCGGCGGTAATCGCCGCCGAAAAATCAGCCGGATAACCGGCCTTTTTCATGCCCGGTATCATCATGCCACCAATGCTGGCTGCATCGGCAACCGCCGTGCCCGAAATGCCGCCAAACAACATAGAACCCACAATATTGGTTTGCGCCAATCCACCGCGCGCCCACCCCACCATGGCGTTGGCAAAACGTATAATCCGCTCAGTTATGCCGCCACTATTCATTAAATTACCGGCCAATATAAACCCCGGAATGCACAGCAAAACAAATACGTCTATGCCCGCATACATTTTTTGCGGCATCACCGCCAACGGAATATCAGCACTTAACAAATAACCCAAAGACGCCAAGCCCAAAGTCACCGCCACTGGAATGCCGATGATCAATCCACCCAAAAAAATACCGATTAAAATTGCCAAACTCATTGAGTGTCTTCCTCTTTAACTTCTGGTAAACCGTCAGATATTTTCATCAACATTGACAAAGCCCGCACCGCCGAAAAAACCAATAATGATATCAACATTACCAAAATACTGGCATGGATAAAATCCATCCGCCATTGTAAAGCTGGCGAGGTTTGATAAGCCCCAATTGATGTATATAGCCAAGCCGGGCCAATCAACATGGCGCATAAAAACGCCGTCGCCAAGGCCGAAATAAATCTAAAAACCTTCGGCCATTTGTTGGGCAAGCTTTCACTGACCATATCAACATTGATCAATTCACCATTATGGTAGGACAGGCCAACGCCAAACGCCCCAACAAATAACAAAGCATAACGGGTTAATTCTTCGGTCCAAATGGGCGCATCAAATAGATTGGCACGGCCAAATACCTGAATAATCACCGCCACCATCAAAACGCAAAAGGCAATGCCGGTCATCATGCGGCTAAACCGCTCAATCAGCGATACAAATTTTTGCATTTCACATGCCTCCTACAATTCATCATAAAAAAACGCTAGCAGAAATCTGGGTAACTGTTAGCGTTTTCTGCTTTATTCTGCAAATAGGCCTTCAACAATGGCCTTAATTTCAGGTTTCACATTGGCTAACACTGCCTCTTTGGCTTTGGCAGCAAATGCCGCGCCGTCAACTTCAACAAATGTCATGCCTTTGCCTTTTAGCTCAGCAACAAGGCTTTTCTCGTCAACCAAGAATAGCTCTCTTTCATAAGCTTGCGCACGTTTACCAGCTTCCATCACGGCAGCTTTGTCTTCGTCAGATAAAGTCATCCATTTCATTTCAGAAATGGTCAAATAAATCCACGAGCGCACATGCTCAGTTTTGTTAACAAATTTTTGCACTTCATTAAAATTGGCCGACTTAATCAACGCCAATGGGTTTTCTTGCGCGTCAATCGTGCCATTTTGTAGCGATGTAAACACTTCAGAAAATGCCATCGGTGTCGGTTGCGAACCAAGTGCTTTCCATACATCCACAAACAAAGGCACGTTTGGCACACGCTGCTTCAAACCGTTCAATTCATCTGGATGCTTAATCGGGCGGTTGGATGTAAGGTTACGCGGGCCACGGGCAAAATAAGCGATCGGGCGGATACGAGCTTTTTCAATAATTTGCGCTTCAATGTCATCACCAATAGAACCGCTGGCTACAGAATCCATATGTTCAAGCGATTTATAAGCATAAGGCACCGCCAACAAAGCCGCCATAGGCGCCCAGTTTTGCAGGCTTTCACCGGTAATGGTCATGTCAGCTGTGCCCAATTGCATGCCGTTAATCAAGTCCATTTCTTTGCCCAATGATGAGTTCGGAAAAACCTCAACTTCAATGCGGCCATTGGTCAAAGCTTTAAGCTCTTCGCCAAATTTAACCGAGGCTTTGTGCCAAGTATTGTCTTCGTTTGACAAATGACCAAGCTTCAATGTGATGTCCGCAGCCATTGCAGATGTCGACAATAAAGTCACCGCCAGCCCCGTCAAAAGGGTTTTCTTTAATTTTAGTATATTCAGCATAATTTCCTCCATTTGCTGTTTTCATAATGCTAGGGTTCATCCCTATCAATCTCAAAATTCAGGTAATCTCAAAAAACTCAGGTCTTTCTTTGGCAATCACTGGCATGTCAATCAACACTTCTTGTAAATGCCCGCGCATGGCTTTTTCAGCCGCAATCGCGTCACCTTTGGCAATCGCCACAATGATGGCTTCATGCTGTTCAATCAGCTTGTCAAACGCAAAATCCCGCGCGCTCAAAAATCTCACCCTGTCCATTTGCGATTTCACATTGGCCACCACATTCCACGCATAAGTCTTGCCCGCGGCGTCCGCCAACATCCAATGGAATTTTTCATCCAGTTGATGAAACTCACTATAATTCTCTTTATCAAGCCGCTTCTGGGCTTCGATTTGCACCAATAATTCATCAGTCAAACGCGCGTCTATTTGCGTGGCCAATAATTTCACAATATCAGCTTCAATCGCTTCGCGCACAAAACGAATGTCCATAACGCTTTTCATGGCGATTTTTCGTATATATGTGCCACGTTGCGATTTCACCTCTAACAGGCCTTCGTCTGACAATTTCATAAACGCTTCGCGCACCGGTTGGCGCGAGGTTGCAAAATCTTTGGCAATGCCGGTTTCGGTGATTTTTTGGCCGGGCTTTAAATCGCAATAAACAATCCGTTCGCGCAAAATCCTCAGAACTTGCGGCCCAATTATCTGCAGCGAATCCAATTCCCAATTTTTATCCTGAAACCTCATATATCTCCCCTTAATGCAATTTAACGGATACTACCATACTTGTCAACATGTGACAAAAACAACGTCAAACGCCGCAAAAACCAGCCACGCCGCCAACAACTCACTCAATTTCCAAAAAACACCACAAATACAACTACAATCAGTGCACATAGAATACTTAAAAACGCAGCAATATGCCGAACCCGAAGCAGTTTTCCTTCGGCAGATTTGCGCCACCCAACAATCATCGGCCGCACCAGATTCTGCTTAAACAATATATAATATACCGCAATCGCCACCAAATGCGCGCCAATGATAAACATCACCAAATTCGAGCCAATCGGGTGGTAAATTCTTGCATTGCCTACCAAATCAGCCGAGCCATATTGCGCCAATGGGCCTTCTAAAAATATCTCTTCATCGTAAAAAAACAACCCACTCAACACCTGAGCCACAAGAATAACCAACATTGCCACCACTGAGAGCGCCGCAATCGGGCTATGCCCATAACTGGCTTTGTGCGCTTGCGCATCGCTCAAAGATTTAATATAGTCAATGATTGCCGACGGCCCTCTTACAAAATTCACAAACCGCGCGGTTTCACTGCCAACCAAACCCCAAACCAGCCGGAATACCAACAGCCCAATGATGCAATAGCCAGATATAAAATGCACGGTTAAGCTGTCAAAATATTTTATAGATATAAAGGAGGTCAGCACAAAAAACGTCAATAACCAATGGAATACCCGAATATAAATATCCCATACTTGTGTTTTTTGAGGTTGTTTTTTTAACATCTTCACTCCCTTAAGCTCAGTCAAGTATAGTTTATAATTAAAATAATTAAAAATTGTAATGTAAATATATTTGTGGTTTCATGCAAATAACAGGGAGACATTATGAAAAATTTACTAGCAGCGACTTTGGCCGCCTTCTTTTCACTATCTATAATAGCCCATGCCGACGATCTGTCCGATCGTAAGCAATTGATGAAATCAATTAACGGCTATTTAAAAATATTAAACGCCCAAAAGTCAGATTTTAATGCCGACACCGTCGCCAAACAAGCCGGCAACGTCCTCGCCGCGCTTAAAAAAGCCCAAAGCCTATTCACCGAAAAAGGCACCGGCGAAACCCGCGCCCTCGATACTGTCTGGTCAGATGCTAGCGGTTTCTCAAAAGCGCTTACCAACAGCATTGCCGCCGCCACAAACCTAGCCTCAATTGATCAAGAATCAGCATATGGCGCTGCA
>NVUS02000094.1 GCA_002402005.2 OCS116 cluster bacterium
AATGGTGTGGCATCGGCTGCCGAAGAAATGGTGGCATCCATTTCGGAGATTTCGGAGCAAGCCGCCCGCTCGACCAATATGGCAGATGCCGCCAAAAACAAAACTCAAGACACGGTTAAAATTATTGAAACCCTATCGACCAGCGCCACCGGCATTCAGCAAGTTGTACGCCTGATCGAAGAGATTGCCGAGCAAACCAATTTATTGGCATTGAACGCCACCATTGAAGCAGCCAGAGCTGGTGATGCGGGGCGCGGTTTTGCGGTTGTGGCCAATGAAGTGAAATCCTTGGCCAACCAAACGAGCAAAGCCACTGAAGAGATTGCCCTACAAGTGGCCACCATTCAGGCAGATTCGCGCAACGCTTCCACTGCCATTGAAGAGGTGGATGGGTTGATTGTGAACTTATCCGAAGTGTCTATCGGTGTGGCGACAGCGGTTGAAGAGCAAAATGCGGTGATGAATGAGATTGCTAGCAACATTGCCACCGTGGCGCAATTGTCGGTCGAAAGCGCTGACGCGATGAAATTGGTCGATAAATCGGTAGATCAAACCGAGAATATTTCGACCGAAGTCGGTGAATATGCCGTTGATTTGAAAACCCAGCTGGAGAGTTTGGAAAGTGATATTTCGGTATTCTTGAAGGACGTTCAATCCGCTTAAATGGTTATAAATTGCAATGAAGTAGAAAGTCATTCCTTTGGAGTGGCTTTTTTTGTTTAAATATCTAGCCGTTATTTTGATAAAGTGAGTTAGGATAGGTGTTTGTATTTTTGGTTAACTCACTATTAAGTATATTTCTGCATTGTGATTGGCAACGGGTCTACTTCTTCTCAATAGAGGTATATCTTTGCATATATTCAATTAAAAAGGATGTCCCCCCATGCGCTTTTTGTATAAATTAAGACTTCGCAGAATGATAATTATGTTGGTTTTGGCTCCAGTTGTCGCCATGTCATATTTTGCGGGTCAGCAAGTTGTCAAGGAAGTGGATAGAAATAGTGCCATGACCGAATTGGCAGAGTTTATAACTCTTTCGGTAAATTTAAGTAATTTGGTGCACGAGCCGCAAAAAGAACGTGGCGCGACCGCAGTGTTTTTGGGTAGCAATGGCAAAGAGTTTGCCGATGGCATGGCTGCGCAACGTCTTGAAACCAATAAGATGCGTAAAAATTAGATGAATATTTGGCTGTGTTTGGCGCTGAGAAACAAAACCAAACATTTAACACGGCTTTAAACGCCTTGGTGACAGAAACTAGCAAATTGGATGCATTGCGCATTCAGGTGGATAAATTATCTATACCGCTTGGCCAAGCCATTGCTTATTTTACCAATTTGAACGCACAAAATATTGAATTTATAGATTATATCGGCAACCAGAGTGTTGACGCCAGTGTCACCTCGCGGTTTATTGCTTATACGAGCTTTTTACAAAGCAAAGAGCGGGCAGGTATTGAACGAGCTGTTGCATCTGGGCAAGTGGCGAGTGGAAAATTTAGTGACAAAACCTTTGCCAAATTTAAGCGTTTAATTATTGTTCAGGAAATATACAATCGGGTATTCTTAACCCAAGCCACGCCCTCACAAATCGAATTATTTAATGAAACCATGAATTCGCAAACCGTGCAAACCGTGCAAGGGATGCGTGATGTTATTTTGGCCGGTGGTTTAACTGGTGAATTTAACGGCTTAACCGGTGAAAAATGGTTTACCGCAATCACCAAGAAAATCAACTTACTCAAAGCCATTGAAAACAACCTATCGCAGAGCCTGTTGGAGGCCATTTCTGAGCTCGAAACCCAATCGGCAAACAATATGTGGGTTGTGGGTGGTGCGGCTATTTTCTGTCTTATTTTGGTCGGCTGGTTATCCTTTGCTATTATAAGTAGCATTAGCAACTCCTTCGCTTTAATTATCTCGCGTATGGATGCGCTTGCACATGGTGATCTGGATGTTGAACTGCCAGAAATTGCCAATAATGAAATTGGTCAAATGCTTAAATCAGTTCAGTTGTTTAAAGACAGCGCCATAGAAAAGCAAAATTTGGAACAAGATCAAGCCAATGACAAGCAAAAAGCAGAGCTTGATAAGCGTGAAATGATGAACCAATTGGCCAATGATTTTGATGCCAATTTAGGCGGTATTGTGGAGACGGTTGCGCAAGCATCGCAAGATCTTGAAACCACAGCAGAATCGATGTCTAGCATTTCTAAAATCACCAGTGAAAATGCTGAGAATGTTTCATCAGCATCTAATGTTGCCAATTCTAATGTGCAATCAGTCGCTGCCGCTAGTGAGGAAATGAGCCATTCGATTGCCGAGATTAACGCGCATGTCACTTCGGCTTCGCAGGCATCTAAAGATGCTGTGACGGAAGTGGGTAAAACCAGTGTTGAAATGAAGTTATTGGCCAAAACGGTTGAGAAAATCGGTGGGGTTGTGACACTTATTTCGAGCATTGCCGAGCAAACCAATTTATTGGCATTAAACGCGACCATTGAATCTGCCCGTGCGGGCGAAGCGGGCCGTGGGTTTGCTGTTGTGGCTGCTGAAGTGAAAGATTTAGCCAGCAAGACATCGGCCGCCACGGAAGAGATTTCTTTGCATATTCATGACATTGAACGGGTGGCAAACCAAGCCATATTGTCGATGGATGGGATTGAAAATGCCATCGGTAAGGTGGAAGATATTTCATCTACCATTACCCACGCAATGGTAGAACAAGCCAAAGCCACAGCAGAAATAAGTGAAAATGCTCAACTCGCTGCTCAAGGTACACGTGAGGTGTCGGATAATATATCTGAAGTGACGGATGCATCTGGTCGAGCAAATTCGGCATCACAAGAGGTGATGAAATCGGCGAGAGAACTTATCGCTCAGTCTGATTTGTTAAAATTTGAGGTGAAAAAATTCACCGAAGAGGTGAGGGTGTCAGGCTAGAGATTTTGCATAGATGAATAAAAAAGCCATTCATAATTATTATGAATGGCTTTTCTGTTACAGTCGCGATGAAGGGGAGCTTTATGACTAACCAGATATTGGCGAGCTGTAAGTGTGGCCATGCGCAATTGAAAACCCAAAGCCAGCCAATATTGCAACTGGTTTGCCATTGCGCGGATTGCCGCGAGGCCACAGGTGATGATTTTTCGATCATTGTATTTTTTAAACTTAATGCGGTTCAGCTGTTGGGTGATTTAATGCCGCATGGCTTCATATCTGACTTGGGCAACCAAACTGAGCGGTTGGCCTGTGGGCAATGCCAGCAAATGATGTTTGATAAATCGGCTGGTTTTCCGCGTATGTTTGGTGTCATGGCGCAACGTATCGCACCGCCATTTGTGGCTGAAGCCAAAATACATGTTTGGGTGCAGAGTAAATTAGACCAGGTTATTTTGCCTGAGGGCGCGAAAATATTTGAACAAGGTATGGCCTAATTCATAGCGCTAAACAGCCGCGAACCATGTTTCTACAGACGGTTTCTGAATATTGTTTGATCAAGTCTGCCTCTTGCGGGCCATGGCCTTGAATGAGCAGCATGGCACAGCCATGTACCGCGCTCCACAGTGAAAATTGCCCAGTGGCTGCTGTGGCTTGAGGTTGGCTTTGCTGCTTCAATAGGCCGTGCCACGCGGCGGAGAATATGAGTGAAGGGCTTTGGTTGGGGTCTTCCTCGCAATCCATATTTCGATAATGTGGGCTGTTGACCATGTTGAACATCAGCTCAAATAAATTGGGGTGGGCTATGGCAAAATCAATATAACATACGCCAATGGCAACCATTTTTTCTGTGGCATCTGTGTGGGCGTTTAAATTATCTTGCATATCCTGTGCCAAGGTGGCAAAACCCTTTTTGGCAACTTGCGCAGCCACCGTTTCTTTTGATTTGAAATGCCGGTATATAGCCGCTGAATCTACACCGATTTGGCGAGCTAAACTTCTGATGCTGAAGCTGGCATAGCCATCGGCCTCGATGATTTCAAACGCCTGTTCAATGACGGCGGCAAACAAATCGCCATGGTGGTATTTTTCATTCATGCTGTATTTCCCATTATGTCATCAG
>NVUS02000095.1 GCA_002402005.2 OCS116 cluster bacterium
TTACGCAAGATATCGAAATGAGTCATTTTAGTCCTAGCATTGAATCAACTTAATCTTTTATGACATAAATATTTTGGCTAAGCCAGTCTATAATGGTTTTAAATTGGACTGGTATGGCAGTATGCAAAAGCTGCATAGCTGCTAAGCGGAATTGGTATTTGTACTATAGTTAATTTTTGGGCATAAGTGCGTTTATCAGCTCCGAGCAATTGCTCGTTAGTTGAATGGTTATTCATATTACGAAATTAAGAGGTCCTGATTCCCCCCTCCTTTGAGGCCTCTTAATATAGGGGTTTACCCCTTAAAAGCCCTCCACATATATTGTGGAGGGCTTTTTTTATTGCCGGCTGTTTTTATTTCTGCTTGCCATGGGTGGGTTTCCGATTTATTGAACGGGTAATTATAGGAGTGATCATATGACAAAAGAGATTCACATTATTGGTGCTGGCTTGGCTGGTTCTGAGGCCGCATGGCAAATCGCCAATTTGGGTGGTAACGTTATATTGCACGAAATGCGCCCAACCCGCAAAACCGATGCCCACCAAACTGACGGCTTTGCCGAGCTGGTTTGTTCGAATAGCTTTAGAAGTGATGATAAAGATTTTAATGCGGTCGGCTTGATACACGAAGAAATGCGGCGCTTAAACTCGATCATTCTGCAATGTGCCGATACCAATAAAGTGCCGGCTGGTGGTGCGTTGGCTGTGGATAGAGATGAGTTTTCTCAAGCCGTTACCAAGGCGCTTGAAGCCCATCCAAACATTCAAACCATCCGTGAAGAATTTAGCGGTGACATCCCGGATGAATGGGGGGACGTGATCATCGCCTCGGGGCCGCTGACTTCTGACGCGTTGTCCAAAACCATTACCAATTTGACCCAAGAAGATGATTTGGCGTTTTTTGACGCGATTGCACCCATTATATATAAAGACAGCGTTAATTTTGACATCGCTTGGTTTCAGAGCCGTTATGACAAAATTGGACCGGAAGGCGATGGTAAAGATTATATCAATTGTCCGATGAATGAGGAGCAATATCATGCGTTTATGGACGCTTTGATTGCCGGCGATTCCACCGAATTTAAAGAGTGGGAAGGCACGCCGTATTTTGATGGCTGTTTGCCGATTGAAATTATGGCCGAACGTGGCCGCGAAACTCTGCGTTGGGGGCCAATGAAGCCTGTTGGGCTGACTGACCCTAAGCATCCGGATAAAAAACCTTACGCCATTGTGCAATTGCGCCAAGATAATAAATTGGGCACATTGTACAATATGGTGGGGTTTCAAACCAAATTGAAATATGGCGCACAAGCCGATATTTTGCGGATGATTCCGGGGCTTGAAAAAGCTGAATTTGCGCGGCTCGGCGGCATTCATCGCAATACATATTTAAACAGCCCGGTATTGCTGGATAGAAATCTATCGTTAAAAACTCAGCCTAAGATTCGTTTTGCGGGGCAAATCACCGGTGTTGAAGGTTATGTGGAAAGCGCTGCTTGTGGTTTGATGGCTGGGCGCTTTGTATTTGCCGAAATGATGGGTAAGCAGGCTTCTTTTCCGCCTGAAACAACCGCCCTTGGCGCTTTGCTTGACCATATAACCGGCGGGCATTTGGTGCATGATGAAGAAATGGTTGAAGTTCAAGAAGGCCAAGAAGCGCCGCGCAAGAAGAAAAAGCGTAGCTTTCAGCCGATGAATGTTAATTTTGGCTTGTTTCAACCGGTCGAACTGCCTAAAGTTGATGAAGACGGCAACCGGATCAAAGGCAAAGCCAAATCGCGCTATCGCAAACAAATGATGAGCCGGCGTGCATTGAAAGATTTAGACTTGTGGATAGATGGGTTTGAGGCTTAAGTTCAGGCTATATTACGCGAACTTGGCAATGTTTTATTAAGTGCTTTGTTATAGTGTTTATTCAGTATAAAAAGTAAGACAATTAGGTTTAGGTATAAATTATGAGCGACAAAGCAGCCAGCACATTAGATAAAAAATCTTATGGTATGATTATACCGCCTAACAATCTGAAGAAAAAAGTGAAAATCACCATTGTGAAAGATGGTACAGAGACTGAAGCTATTGACAATGCCGATGCGGCTATGGACGCCATGGGCGATAAATTCAAAGAATGGTTGGAAGACGAAGTTTCTAAATTCGACAAATGCCGCAATGATATGTGCGCCAATCCCAATGCGGAAAACATGGCCGCATTGCACATTGTGGCGCATGATGTAAAAGGCCAAGCCCAAACCATGGGCTTTCCGCTCATTACATTGGTATCGGCCTCTTTGTGTAAATTAATTGAAGTGTGGAATAATGTTGAAACATTCCCGCTCGACCTACTCAACAATCATGTTGATTCGATTAAGGTGATGTTGGCACAAGACATTAAAGAAAAAGATCACCCAATCGGTAAAAAACTGACTGACAAATTGATCAACACTGTGTTTGATTTTGCCGATGAAATTGCGGCCAAGAAAAAAGCTGATGAAGCTGAACAGGCTGATTAAGCGGCTATTCTATCACTAATATCAATATAATAACAATCCAATACGCGCTGTAGATAGGCTTGGCCATTGGCGGGCTGTGCGTGATAATGCTCGGTGACATTCTTAATCATATTGACTGAGAATTCATGTGTGCCGGGTTCTAAATTGCCAGCATTTTGTAATTTCATATTTTTATAGACATCGATGGCGATGGTTAGAATCGGGTGTAAATCTTGCGGTAATTTGGAGCGGCTGAACAATGCATTGCGGGTTGAGCCATTGGGGTTGTGCAATAGAGAATGCAGTTTCTTTATCGGCATGCCTGAAAGATAAGCCAATGAATATTCGAAGAATTTCATATAGCCAGTGGTGATGGAACGTAAGATCAATGAAGATGTTAGCCGCTCTTCAACGCTGAGGCGTTTGATGTAATCCATCATGTCTTTATCCGCTATGTCGGCAGAGATTTCAATGACGGTGATTTCATAAGATTTTTGGGTGATGGTTGAGGCTTGTTTTTTGCCCAACCAATTTAGGTTGGTGACATAGGCTTCGAGTGTTTTGGCCACATCATAGGCAATTAGCTCGCGCAAATCGCCAGGCAAATCATCACGTTGGCACAATAAGCTGCGCAAGCCGGCATCCATGCTGAAATTAATATATAATTGCCGCAGATTGTGGGCATTCAGGTCGGCCGTTTGGTTTTCGACCAAGGCGTAGATAACCTCTATCGAGCCATGTTCGATGAGTGAGAGAACCACTTGGTTTTCGAGTTGTTGCCGGTTGGCAATGGCCAATTGTTTAACCGCCCCGCCCCTTGCGACATGATCGATTAAATCGATAGCGGAAAGCTTGGTTGAATAATGTAAGATGAATTGCGATACAGACGCGCAATCTTCGGCCATTCTTAGGATTAAATGACGAGAAATATATTCTGCTTCACATATGGCTTTGGCAATTTCGAGTCGCACGGCCATTAGGTTGTCACGATAAAATTCGCTAAATACCATATGGACGATTTCTAACTCTGCCTCACTGACCGCGGGCGTGCCGGCCAAATCGGCCATTTGCTTGACGATCGACAATCTTGCGTCGCCATTTTTTAGGTTTTCGACACCAAAAATATCTTTTAAAGACTGACTATACAAATTGACCTCGAGACTCATGGGAGTATATATTTGTTAACTATAAAATTTAAGGTTTAACAGAAGGTATATATTGCGGAAGTTCATACATTATTTTGCGGTTACGCTGAAGAAATTACGGGTTTTGGCGATGGATGCACTGTCATATTGGTTAAGATTGGCTTCTGGCAATGGCTTTGGGTTGTCGCTGGCTTGAGCTTGGTTGGAAGTTTGGCCGGCAATCTGTGCCAAAAGCAAGGCATTCATCTGGCCTAAAGGTTGGCTGTTTTGTCTGGCCATACCTGTGCCAATGCCGGTATAGGCAAATGGTTTGATTGCACCTTGGCTTGGGCTTTGGTCACCAAATAGACTGCCAAAAAAGCCATCATTACTGGGCAGAAACGGGATTAGTTTGGCAACATTCTCAATTTTTTCGGGGTCTAGGCCTTTGGCTTTGGCCAATTGTACGTGATGTTTGGCTAAATTGTTATAAACCTGAGCGATGGAGCGGGCTTGGCCTTTGGAGTAGAATATCGATTTGTTGGATGCAGCGTGGCTAGGGAAAACTTCGGCAGCTTTCATATCCGGTGCGCGTTGTTGTAGGTTGATCAGCTTTGCCGCTGCACCGCGCCCCATAAAATGCGCCATATACAATTCGGCGGCTTTTGGAGTGCGGCCAATTTTGCCAGTTAAATATTGGGTATTTTGTTTGCTAAACTCGGCAGCCATTAAAGATGCGGCTTTGGGGTCTTTGCGTAAATCTAAGATTGCATTTTTTGCCTGCTGGTTAGGCACAAAATACCTACCACTTTTATCGCGTTGGATGTTTTTGCTAAAATCGCCATAACCATGTTTGGGCCCAAAATCATGCAATGTCTCATACCATGTTTGGCGGACGAATTGAAAAAGCCCGGTTGCAGATGAGGTTTTGGCCTTGGCGTTGGGGTCAAAGGCGCTTTCACGCTTGGCGGTTTGCAACAAATAATCAAAATCCACGCCAGTTTTTTCGGCGGCAAACTTTATATGTTTGGCGGCGATTTGGGTTTTACTTAATGCAGTTATGTTGCTATTTGTTGGCATATCATTCCAAAAGTTTTCTATTGTTAACTATGAAGCAATATGTGTGCCAGTTTTCTAATTGCTCATTTCATGGTAAATTGCTTTAACTATATTTGTGAAACTAAGGGGAAATCATGCAGCGAATCATTGCATTATTGCTTAAA
>NVUS02000096.1 GCA_002402005.2 OCS116 cluster bacterium
CCATTGATCAAAAGCATGATTGACCAAGGCATGAGCCATGGCGCGGCTTTAGGCTTTATGTTGGGCGGCGCAGTGTCATCCATGCCCGCCGCCATTGCGGTGTTTGCCTTGGTTAAAAAGCCAGTGTTTGCGGCCTATATTATATTGGCCTTGATTGGTGCTTTCTCTTCGGCACTTATCTTCCAAGCCTATCTCAACATGTAAATAAAAAGGGAGGCTCTGTGGCCTCCCCAAATCTTTGCTTACCCATGGCTTTCATGCTTAATTGCCACCACATTATCCCACCGCTCAAACGGCGCTTGGCGTTGGATGATAATCTCATCACGCGGCTTAATGGCTTTTAGCTCTTCGGCATTTGTATCCGGTTTTTTAATCACCTCGCCGACCATCCACGCAATTTCACTGGCCGCTAAAGTAAGCTCTGGCACTGCTTCACGCTGCGGAATCCGATCCCAGAACGGTGTATCTGTCGTGCCGGGGCAGATAGAAAATACATTAATTTTACGCCCCCCCGCTTCGGCATCTACTTTCATTTGCGAATCCAAATGCAAAGCAAATTTAACCTGCGCGCCTTTGGCCGTGCCATAACCCACTTCTAAATACCATGTGCCGCCACTGGCCAATGAGCCAATTTGGATGATATGGCCTTCGCCCTCTTGGGTCGCCCGCATCAATGGCAAAGCATATTTGGCGGTTAAGAATGCACCGGTCACCGATACATCTAAAGTCTGCTGCCATTCTTCTAAACTTAGCTCATCAATGGTCAGGCAATGGCCTTGGCCGGCGCTATGAATCAGCGCATCCAAACGATCGCCCGCCGCCACAATCAGTGCCTTGACATCATCTTCATTGACGACATCGCAGGCTTGGGCAATGGCTTCACCACCGGCTGCGTTAATTTTGCTAGCCACCGCATCTAAATGTTTTTGTGTGCGGCCTGCTAGTACCACTTTCCAGCCTTGCGCTGCCAATAATTCGGCGGTTGCTGCGCCAATGCCTGTGCCGGCACCGGTTATAATGGCGGTTTTTTTGGTCATTTATTTTCCCTCTTATATATTAGTATAATTCCAAATCTTAAATTAGCCACTTTGCGCCAATTGTAAACAGATAGATCAATTTGTTAGGCTTGTTTTTATCAGGCAACCACGCTAAGTCTTAATCATGTTTCAGAATTATAGCGAAAATAACGACCCCTCATGTGGCAGGCGCAACATTGCAGCCCTAAGACGGGAAATGATGAAAAAAGAAATCACCGGCTTTATCATCCCGCGGGTCGATGCCCATATGGGCGAAAATGTCGCCCCTGCTGCCGAGCGCCTCAAATGGCTGACCGGCTTTGGTGGCTCTTGGGGCGTGGCCATTGTAAAAATGGACCGCGCGGCTATTTTTGTCGATGGACGCTACACCATACAGGTGCGTCAACAGGTTGACATCACCCGCTTTGAACCCAAACATTTAATTGATGAGCCACCGACCCAATGGTTGGGCAAATATTGCAACAATAATGACATTATTGCACTCGACCCTTGGCTACACACCAGTGCCGAGATTGAAAGCTACCGCGCGGCTTTGGCCAAAACCGGCGCAACCTTATTGCTCAGCGACATAAATTACATTGATTTGGCATGGGATGACCAACCCGAATTGCCACAAGGCATGGTCGAGATTTACCCCGAAGAATTTGCCGGCATCAGCGCCAAAGACAAATTGGCCGCCTTGGCATTAGATGTAAAACAACAAGGCGCGGATGCAGCTTTGCTATCATTATGCGATGGCATTGCCTGGGCGTTTAACATACGGGGTGCAGACATAAACCGCATTCCTGTCGCCCATTCATTCGCAATGATTTTTGCCAATGGTCAGCATAAATTATTCATCTCAGGCCAAAAGCTCAACCAAGAGAGCCGCAAATATTTCGAAGGCCTTACCGAAGTTTATGCGCCCGAAGATTTAGAAAAAGAAATCAAAAACTTTGCTAGCAAAAAAGGCAAATTGCTAATCGACAAGCAAAAAACTCCACATTGGTTTACACAGGTTTTAGAGAAATCTGGCGGCACAATTATAGCTGGGCAAGACCCAACCATTATGCCCAAAGCCTGTAAAAATGATGCCGAGCTTAACGCCACCCGCAATGCCCACATTCGCGATGGCCTACCAATGGCACAGTTTTTACAATGGTGCGACACCGCATTGCCGGCTGGTAATGAAGACGAGATCAGCGCCGCCAAAAAGCTTGAAGGCTTCCGCGCCGCTACCGGCAAGCTAAAAGACATTAGTTTTGATACCATTTCAGGCGCCGGCGAAAATGGCGCGATATGCCATTATCATGTCAGTGAAGATAGCAATATCCCCATTCCGCACGACCGTTTATATTTGGTTGATAGTGGTGGGCAATATTTAGATGGCACGACTGACATCACCCGCACCATCGCGGTTGGCAACATTGCCGATGAAGCCAAGCGCAATTACACCTTGGTACTTAAAGGCATGATTGCGGTCAGCCTGACCAAATTCCCCGTTGGCACCACCGGCGCGCAATTGGATGCGTTGGCACGACAATTCCTTTGGGCTGATGGCAAAGATTATGACCATGGCACTGGCCATGGCGTTGGTGTATTTTTAGATGTGCATGAAGGCCCAGCCCGCATTTCTAAAATCTCCAACATTCCGCTACAACCCGGCATGATATTATCTAACGAGCCGGGCTATTATAAAGAAGGCGAGTATGGCATTCGCATCGAAAACCTAGTGATTATACGCGAGGACAAACGCGGTGATACCGAAAAACCGATGCTGTATTTTGAGACCATCACCCTAGCCCCGATCGACAAACGACCGATCGATAAGTCGTTAATGAGCCAGATAGAAATTGATTGGTTAAACGCCTATCATAGCGAAGTGTGGAATAAGATCAGCCCGCAGCTAAATGCCAACGAGAAAAAATGGCTCAAACAAGCCACGGCAAAGTTGTGACCTGATGAGCAAATTAACCTTCACCAACCGCAACGGCCACAAATTGGCCGCCAACCTGCACCAAAGCCACCGCCCGAGCGATACCTACGCCATTTTTGCCCATTGCTTCACCTGCGGGCAAAATGTAAATGCGGCGGTTAACATTGCCAACCAGCTGGCCAGTGAAGGCATTAACGTGCTGCGCTTTGATTTTACTGGCATTGGCGCGAGTGATGGTGCGGTGGAGGATGCTTATTTTAGCTCCAACATTCAAGATTTGATAGATGCGGCAAAATTTTTGAGCGACAATTATATCGCCCCCAGTTTAATGATAGGCCATTCACTCGGCGGCACAGCCGCTTTGGCGGCGTCATTAGAATTGCCGAGCATTAAGGCCGTGGCCACCATTGGCGCACCGGCCGATTCGGGGCATATTCTCAAAACCTTAGGCACCAGCAAACTAGCTGTGGCGCAAAAAGGTACACATAAAATTAAATTCTATGGCAATGACATTACGGTTAATCAGCAATTTGTAGATGATGTCAGCGCCGAACATTTGGCCGATAGGTTGGGCAAACTAAACAAGGCATTATTGGTTATGCATTCACCGGTTGACGAAATCGTTTCGATCGACAATGCTGGCTTGTTATTCCAAATGGCCAACCACCCCAAAAGTTTTATCAGCCTAAACAAGGCCGATCATCTATTGTCCAAAAAAGCCGATGCCAAATATGCGGCGGGCATTATTTATGATTGGGCATGCGCCTATATAAAACCCAAACCAGATTACAAATACCCACGCGCCAAGGCCGGCCAAGTCAGCGCTGCGCTTGATATGGAAGACACATATTTAACCCGCATCAATATGGGTGGGCATAAAATTCTGGCCGATGAGCCAAAAAGCATTGGCGGTACAGATTTGGGCGCAACGCCTTCACAATTGTTAGAAGCCGCATTGGCCTCCTGCACCACCATCACCCTAAGCATGTATACCACCCGCAAAAAATGGCCGGTGACTCATATTGATTGCGTGGTAACGACCGAAAAGATAGACGGAAAAAAAGTCTTTAACCGCGCCATATCGGTTCAAGGCGATTTAACTGATGAACAGAAACAACGCATTTTGGCCATTGCCAATAAATGCCCGATACACAAAACCCTCGCCCAAGGCTCTGTGGTCAATAGCTTTTTAGTTTAAGCACTGGTCACCACAACAACCCCTGCGATGACCATAAACACACCGACTGACAATTGCCAAACATTCACCCCTGCCCCCCTCGCCAAATAACCATATACCAGCCGCAACGGGAATCAGCACATTGGCGCTTAAAATGGGTGTGATGCGCGAAATTGGCACGCCATAATGCCACAAGGCATAGCTCATAAGCCCGGTAGCAAGAGCAAAACAAGCCCCTGCATATAAAGCGTATAGGCTGCCTTTTAAATTGAACCCCACCTCATTGGTAAAATACGAATATAATAGGCCACCAATAAAGACAACCAATCCCAACAAGGTTAGGTATCGGCCTGGCCCTAATGATGCCGTTGCGCTTAATTTTTGAAATATTGCCGTCACGCCCCACAATATTGCCGGCATAACCCCGCGATGAGTATAGGAATATAAGATTTCATAGAAGCTCCTTTGATCATAAGTTAAAAAACCAATCACAAATAAAGCAAAACGAATATTTCAAAGGTAAATAAGCCTAACAAGCGGCATAAATAATGTCAATTGTCTTGAATTATAGCCTCGAGCCGCACATCGCTAAAATAGGCAGATGTGCTGCCGCCGGTATTGTCACTATCACAGAAAAAGCCCAACAGACCGAGGCTTGGGTTTGTGCCGGTGCCGCCTATGCGCTTATATAATGCCGCAAGATCTACGCTTTGCTCATGCCATTTACCGACATTCTCATCAAGCCCATTGGCCACCAGATGATGGAAGCCATTGATGATTTTATAATCACCAGCTTTATATTTTTGATTGCTCCAGATAATCTCGGCCATTTTGCGCGCGCCATCCGTATTTTTAAACGCCACAAAGAACCGCGCGGGATGATCATCACCCTCTTCACTGTCTTCACTGTCTTCGTCAAGCGGGCTGTTCAGCGGTTTTTCTATCTTCCATTGCCATTTTAGCAGCCCAAAATCACTGAGCAGAATGTCCACATCACGCGCCAAGATAGACCCGCTATTGTCCGTAGCGCAGTGCAAAGCCGCGCGGTCGTCAATAGTAACCAGCTTATAATCGGTCGCGGTCACATTAAAAAATGTCCGATGCACCCAACCTTGTGGCAAATTCTCAACGTCTAACTCACCATCGATCAACTCAATGCGGCCATCTTGCGCTGCCGATGCCAATAAAGGCGCACCCGTATCAAATGGGTTGCCACGCCACCAACCATAAGC
>NVUS02000097.1 GCA_002402005.2 OCS116 cluster bacterium
GTAATGTGTGCCAAGGCTTTAATGCCGCCGGTTTGTTTAATGGCAGCTAAGCAAGATTTTACATACATTTTGGTTGGAGCAAGCAACGCTTCACCCAATGTTTTATCGGCATCAAACTCGCAAATTTCACTCATTTTTTGGCCAGACACTTCGGCAATTTTACGCACCAAAGAAAACCCGTTAGAATGCACACCGTTGGATTTTAAACCCAAAATTACATCACCAGCGGCAATGTCTTTGGTTGGTAATATCTGGTCACGCTCAACCGCGCCGACACAAAAACCAGCAAGGTCATATTCGCCTTCGCTATACATGCCTGGCATTTCGGCAGTTTCGCCGCCAATCAATGCTGCACCGGCTTGGATGCACCCTTTGGCAATGCCGGCAATCACTTGTTCGGCGACACCGAGCTCTAACTTGCCAGTGGCAAAATAATCTAAAAAGAATAAAGGTTCAGCGCCTTGTACCACCAAATCGTTAGCGCACATGGCCACCAAATCAATGCCGACGGTGTCATGAATGTTGGCATCAAAAGCAATTTTAAGTTTAGTACCCACGCCGTCATTGGCCGCGACCAAAACGGGGTCTTTCATGCCGATGGCTTTTAAATCAAACAAGCCACCAAAACCGCCCAAATCGACATCTGCACCCAAACGGCGAGTGGATTTTGCAAGGGGTTTGATGGCATCCACTAGCTGGTTACCAGCATCAATATCAACGCCTGCATCTTTATAGGAAAGGCTGTTTTTGCGGTCATCTGAGCTCATATGAAATCCAATTTAACGTTAGATGAGATTTATGTTCTTTTAGCCTTATCAATGCGGGTTTTAAAGCAAAAAATCACATTTTGCGGCTTTTATAGCTGATAAACAATGAATTTAGCCAACGGGTGGCAATTCAAAAGTGATATATATTAGTCACATTTATGTTTTATCTTAAATCTAAGCCTAATTATATATGGATATTTACCCGTGCTTCATATAGTTTATGACCAATTAATTGCCTGATGTTATTGTCAATTTGAACATTTTTATTAAATTTAGTGAGCTTTAAATGATTAAAACTATTCGCACTTTAATGGTGTTTGTGTGCCTGATTGCATTGCCGAGCATAAGCTTTGCTGACGATGTTTATGATGTTGCCAATATCAAAGTCGATGCCAAAGGCAAAGACGGCATTGCCGCCAAAGCCAAAGCCTTGGCCATTGCCGAAAGCAAGGGCGTGGTTATATTGTTCGAAAGATTATTAACCCCCGGCCAAAAAAGCCGCGCTTTAAAACAGCTGGATAGAGAAACCCGCTCATTATTGGTCAAAGGTTTCAGCGTTAAAAATGAGCAAAGCAGCGGCACGCAATATATTGCCGAGATCACTATAAAATTCAGACGTGTTGCCGTGCAGCAATTTCTCAACGGCATTGGCGCAAAATATAGCGATGTGCAATCCTCCGTCAGCTTGCTGATTCCCATTTTAACCGACGCCAATGGCCGCAGTGTTATATGGTCTGGGCAAAATGCTTGGTCGGATGCGTTGGCTAGTCATGACATTCGCAACAGCCTCATCCCGCTCAAAATTGCCACGTCTGCCGAGGCCGGTCTGCTGGCAACCGAGCAAGAAGTCATTGATAGAAAACAAAATGCCATCTTCCAATTGGCATCCGCCGCCGGCGAAAGTGCCGACACGGTGTTTGCGCATATGACATTGACCGAACAGAATGCCACGCTAAAAGTGTCTGGTTTGATTAATTACAGCAAAAAATATTCTTTGGCCAACGGCCCCGCCGCCACATATCAAAGTGCCGCGTCTGATTTCTTACGTGCCCTTGAAAGCAAGTGGCGCAATAACAATATTAGCAGTAAGCCGCGTTTGGCCGAAGTGAAAGCTTTGGTGGTGTTTGGCAGTTTGGATCAATGGATTGCATTGCGCGCCCGTTTGGGTCAAGTGTCTGCCATTGGTGAATTTGATACCGATGCGATGACCTCAGATGGTGCATTTATTAACATTCAGCACAGAGGCTCAGTTGCCGATCTAAGCGCAGGCTTGCAAAGCCAAGGGTTGACCTTAATTGACCTCGGTGGCTATTTCGAAATTCGAGGTTAACGGCCATTTGCCGATAATTAGCCTCCCAGAGAGGCGTTTGTGGTGAAAAAAGACCTGACCATATTTAACTTACCCAATGTCATCACCATTGCGCGCATCGCGTCAGTGCCGGTTATTATATGGTTTTTATTTGCCGGCGAATTTCTGAGCGGCTTCATTTTATTCTCTATTGCAGGTTTTTCAGATTTTATCGATGGTTGGTTGGCGCGGTTTCAAAAAACCCAGACTACATTTGGCGCTTATCTTGACCCAATTGCTGACAAATTACTCATGGGCAGCGCCTATATAAGTTTAGGTCTATTGGGGCATATACCTTTATGGCTTATTCTATTGGTTATCGCGCGCGATTTGTTGATTCTACTCGGCGTGGTTGCCGCGTGGCTTATGGGACGGACGCTTGATATAAAACCGTTGCTGATTAGCAAGCTAAATACCGCGTTACAAATCTGTTTGGTGATGTTGGTTTTGGCCGATTTGGCCTTTAGGTTGGAGCTTGGCGCAATGCTCGATTTGGCCTATCTAGCTACCGCTGCCACCACCATAGCTTCTGCCCTTGCGTATTTATATTTATGGGTTACAACTATGTTAAAACAAAGCTCAGACTGATTCAGGTAGATTATGACGTTAAAACAACATTCAATATTTTGGTCAGTGGCGTTTATTGTATTTCTACTGTTTGTGAATGCGTTTTCGTCGATTATGTTGCCATTTGTGGCCGGCATGGCGATCGCTTATTTTCTCGACCCAATGGCCGATAAATTAGAGACATGGGGCTGCAACCGTATTTGGGCAACCACCATTATAATGGCCTTGTTTTCATTGATATTCATTTTGGCTTTGCTGCTTATATTACCAATGTTGTTCAGTCAGCTGAGCCAATTGTTGCAAGAAATACCGGATTATATTGATAGGTTACAAACATTTTTCGAAACCAAAGGCCAGCAATGGTTTGGCGAAATTTATTACGAATATTTCCCCAATAGCGATGCCACAAGTGAGCTGTCAAAACAGGTTAGCGGCATTGCCGGTAAATTGGCCTCTATTGGCACGGCTTTAATTGCCAAAATTTGGTCGGGCGGCATGGCCATCTTCTCCTTCATTTCCTTGCTCATCGTCACACCAGTTGTGGCGTTTTATTTGCTGAATGATTGGGATAGAATGATTGCCCGCATCGGCTCTTGGGTGCCGCTTAATCACAAAGATACCGTGTTTTCACTGGCACGCGAAATGAGCAGTGTATTGTCTGGTTTCATTCGCGGGCAGGGCTCGGTTTGTCTTATTCTGGCGGTTTATTACGCCTTATGCCTGTCATTGGTCGGGTTGGATTTTGGATTGGTGATTGGCATCATTGCGGGGCTGATTAGTTTTATTCCTTATATCGGGGCAATCATCGGTTTGATATTATCTGTAGGGCTGGCATTGATACAATTTTGGCCAGATTATGCACTTATTTCTATTGTTGCCGTCATTTTTATTGTCGGTCAGTTTTTAGAAGGCAATATCCTCACCCCAAGAATGGTTGGGCGGCATATAGGTCTACACCCTGTCTGGTTAATGTTTGCCTTGTTTGCCTTTGGTGTGTTATTTGGGTTTGTCGGCTTGTTATTGGCTGTGCCCATTGCGGCCATGATTGGCGTTTTGTCACGTTTTGTGATTGGCCAATACTTACAAAGCCCGCTATATTTAGGTACGGGCCAGCAAGAAATGGACTTTGAGCCACAAGCAGAAGCAACAGATTTGGACGAGTTAGAAAAACTAGACGGCGTGTAAGCATTATTAAAATGACACAAGAAAAGACCCAACAACTCACCTTAGACCTGACAAATGAGCAATCATTTAATGCAGAAGAATATATTATATTGCCCGCCAACCAAAAATTTGTGCAGCAATTGATTGACGAGACAAGCCCGTCACAAACTTCGCCTTTGACCATATTATTTGGCGCCGCGCAATCGGGCAAAACCCATTTGGCGCATGTTTGGCAGCAGCATTTTGGGGCGCAATTTTTGCCCGATCAATATTTAAAAGTAGCAGAAGCTGACATTCCTGATTTGGCCCAAATCATCGACCAAAGCGCCATTATTATTGATGATATTGACCGCAAAGATGTATGTGAGAAAACCATTTTTCACATTATAAATTTGGCAATGCAGGCCAACCAACGGCTGTTATTCACCTCTAGTAAACCGCTGTTATTGTGGGATGTTGCGCTGCCAGATCTGTTGTCGCGCCTCAAAGCCGCCAAACATATAGAGATCACCGCACCAGATGATATGTTGCTCGAAACCATTTTGAGCAAAAGCTTTGCCGACAAGCAACTCAACGTGCCGGAAAATGTCATTGCCTATATATTGCCACGCATTGACCGCTCAATTGCGGCGATTGTGCGGTTGGTTGGCAAGATAGATGAATATGCTCTACAAGAAAATAAGCCAATAACCCGAAGCATGGTTGCCAAAATGTATGAAAATGACCTATTATAAAACTATATATATAAATGTCATAAAACCAAGCCATTGTCATATAACTGTTAAATATCTAAATTAATCTGCCCGACAGTCGTTATTTTCTGTCTTTCGGGAGTGCTAAGTTAAATGAATATTATGAGAGAACCCATTAAAATCACCGATTTAGGCAGCATAAATGAAAGTCCCGAGCGTTTTTACAACCGCGAGTTATCGTGGCTACGTTTTAACCTGCGGGTATTAGAAGAAGCTGAAAACCAAGCTCATCCCCTGTTAGAGCGGTTGCGTTTTCTATCCATTTCGGCCTCTAACTTGGACGAATTCTACATGGTGCGGGTCGCTGGTATATACGGTCAATTGCGCACCGAAATTAATGAGTTGAGCCAAGATGGCAAAACCCCACGCCAACAGCTCGACCAAGTTTTAGAATTGTCGCAAAGCCTAGTCGCCCAACAGCATGACATTTACACCCGCATTCGAGCAGAATTGCACCAAGAAAAACTACTCATTATGGGCGCTGACGATCTGTCTGCAACCGATATGATGTGGCTAAAAGATCATTTTATTTCCGAAATTTTTCCGATTCTCACGCCGCTGGCTATTGACCCGATGCATCCATTTCCCTTCATTCGGAATTTAGGTTTTAGCTTGGCGCTGGAATTTAACCGCCTTGATGAAAATGAGATTGCCCATGCGCTGATTCCCATTCCGCATAAGATAAAACGTTTTTTGCAATTGCCTGATGATGGCAAGACCAAAGCAAAATTCGTCGCCATCGAAACCATATTGACCTTATTTTTGGATGTTATTTTCCCCAATATCGAATTTTCCGGCCAAGGCCTGTTTCGCATCATTCGCGACAGTGACATTGAGGTCGAAGAAGAATCAGAAGACCTTGTGCGCTTTTTTGAATCGGCACTCAAACGCCGCCGCCGTGGCTCGGTCATTCGCTTAGAACTTGAAGACAAAATGCCCGAAGGCCTGCGCAATCTAATCATCAAAGAATTTGAGGTCAATGCCGACCAGATCCATTCTTATAATGGTTTCTTTGGCATGGCGCAATTGTCCGAAGTGATTGTCAAACAATGCCCAGAATTATTGTTCAAAAGCTACACACCGCGCGTGCCGGAACGTATCAAAGAATTTAGAGGTGATTTCTTCGAAGCCATCGCCAAAAAAGACATGATTGTGCATCACCCCTATGAAACTTATGATGTGGTGTTGGATTTTTTAAACACCGCGATTGACGACCCGGATGTGATTGCCATCAAGCAAACCCTATACCGTACTGATAAAAATTCTAAAATCGTCAAAGGCCTCATTCGGGCGGCTGAAAATGGCAAAAATGTCATGGCGCTGATTGAGCTAAAAGCTAGATTTGACGAGGAAGCCAACATTCAATGGGCACGTGATTTGGAGCGAGCTGGGGTGCAAGTGGTCTACGGCCTGATGAATCTAAAAACTCATGCCAAATTATGCTTGGTGATGCGCAAGGAGAAAAAAGGCCTAAAGCATTATATGCACATCGCGACCGGCAATTATAACCCGATCACCGCCAAAGTTTATACCGACCTGTCTCTATTCACCTGCGACAAACTGCTCGCCAAAGATGTGATTGATATATTCAATTATATTACCGGCTATGCCAAGCCCGAAAAATTGCGCAAAATCGCGGTTTCGCCCTATGGTATATTTGATAGATTGGTTGAGCATATCCACCAAGAAATCGACAATGTAAAACAAGGCAAACCCGGCAACATTTGGTTTAAAATGAACAGCTTGGTCGATGGCGCAATCATTGATGAATTGTACAAAGCCAGCCAAGCTGGTGTGCAGATAGACCTGATTGTACGTGGCATATGCTGCTTGCGCCCCAGCATTAAGGGCCTGAGTGAGAATATCCGAGTTAAATCCATTGTCGGGCGCTTTTTAGAGCATAGCCGCATTTATGCCTTTGGCAATGGCGCGGCGCTGCCTAACAAAGATGCCCAACTTTATATGGCCTCGGCCGATTTAATGCCACGCAATCTTTACCGCCGGGTGGAAATTTGTGTACCGATTGAAAACCCGACTGTGCACCGGCAGATTTTAGATCAGATTATGGTTGCGAACTTAAAAGATAATATGCAATCATGGCGGATAAATGCCGATGGCTCTGCGACCAAAATGCATGTAAAATCAGGCGAAGACGAATTTAGCGTGCATGAGTATTTTATGAAAAACCCCTCACTTTCGGGGCGTGGGAAACTGGTCAACAAACCATATAAACATGCCAAGAAAAAGACGCGATATAAATAGGAAATCGATATATGAATTCGCACAAAGATAGAAAATATGCGAGTTTTGCTGCGCAAAAACCTCCAATTGCGGTGATTGACATCGGGTCAAATACCGTCAGATTGGTGGTTTATGAGGGCGAATATCGTTCTCCTGCGCCTATTTATAATGAAAAAAACACTTGCCGTTTGGGGCATGGCTTGGCCGAAACTGGCCGGATGAACGAAGACAATGTCAATCAGGCGCTCAATCTGTTAAAACGCTTCAAGATTCTGATCGACAATATGGCGGTTCGAAAATTATATGTGATTGCCACCGCCGCGGCACGCGAGGCAGAAAACGGTCCAAAATTCATCGAACAAGCCGAACAAATTTTGGATCACAAAATCAACATCCTGACCGGCCGTGAAGAAGCATATTTTGCCGCTTTAGGCGTGTTTTCTGGCCATAGAAAAGCCAATGGTTTGGTGGGTGATTTGGGCGGCGGTAGCTTAGAGCTTATCTCGGTAACCAATAACAAAGTCGATGAAAATGGCATCACCTTAAAGTTGGGCGCTTTGCGTTTGATGGAAGTCTCGAACGGTGATTTAAAATTGGCCAAAGACATTATCGATGCCGAATTGGACAAAGTTGATTTCTGGTCGGAAGTCAAAGGCCGTAGTTTTTATGCGGTTGGCGGCACGTGGCGGGCGTTGGCTAAGTTGCATATGCACCAAACCGGCTATCCGTTGAATATTCTGCAGGGTTATCGCATGGACCCTTCGACCGCTAAAGGGTTTGCCAATTTTGTCAGCCAAATGAATTTTGATATGGTCAACAAACAACAATATGACATTTCAAAATCTCGCTTGCAAATCTTGCCCTATGGCGCATTGGTTTTGGCCGGCGTATTAGAGCGCGCCCAGCCGCAAAAAATTGTGGTTTCTGCCTGTGGTGTGCGCGAAGGCGTATTATATGACCGTTTGGACAAAGCCGAGAAGAAAAAAGACCCGCTCATTTCGGCCAGTAAATTATATTCTAAAAATGTCAGCCGTTCGACCGAACATGCCGAGGAATTGATTGAATTTACCGCGCAAATATTTGGCGCTGAGCTTTCGGAAAGCTCGGAAGAAAACCGCTTAAGACAAGCTGTCTGTTATTTGGATGACATTGGTTGGCGTGCCCACCCTGATGTGCGCGGTGTGCAAAGCTTAGGGGTTATCTCCAACGCGGCTTTGGTGGCCATTTCGCATGCCGGCCGTGCGTTCATCGCCTATACGGTTTATTACCGCCATGAGGGGCTTAAAGAAGCCAATGACAGCCAATATTTACGCCCGCTCATCAAACCGCAAGATTTGGTGCGGGCGCGGGTTTTGGGCTTGCTGATTCGTGTGGCTTATGCCATTTCGGGCGTGCGCCAAGGCCTTTTGCCAAGGGTTAAATTATACATTGATGAGGGCGAGCTGATTTTAAGATTGCCCAAAGATTTAGCCGATTTGCGCGGCAAACGGCTCAATGGCCGGCTGGATAAATTGGCGTTTGAAATGGGGCTAAAAGCTCAAATTATCATCAAGAATTAGGTTGGATTAAGATGCAAGCCAGACCACAAACCAACCGATAAATAGCCAGAACATAGCGGCCAAAAATACATTCATTTTGGTCGCGCCGACTGTGCCGCCCAATAATATTGGCAGGACAACAAGTGGCGCCATGAGCCATATCATATTGCCTTCAAGCCACTTATATTGATTGTTAACATAGCCCAAGAATATGGCGATTAGCCACGGCAAAAGCCCCATTGTCATGCTTAAATTCAGCATGTTAATACCGGGTTTTCTATTGACCATTGGGTTTTTAATGCGTGTTTCAATTAGCTCTGCGCCGCGTTTAATCTTGCCCCAACTAAATTTTAAAGCAAAATAAATAACACCGAGCGCAACTAGGCTGATCAATACCGAAATCATCGAATTTTGCGGGCTGTTGACTATAAAATCAAACAAGCCGTTGACCATTAAATAACCAATGAAGGTGATGGTAACAATCGCCGTGCCAACCACAATGCTAACACTGTTAGAATTGGCCACATAGGTTTGAGTTTGGCAATTGCTGCAATTGAAATCTATGCCTGCCTCGCGCCATGGCAAAACATTGTTGGCTTGGTTTCTTTGCACCGGCTGCATGGGCATTTTGCACACCGCACATTGGCGCTCTTCATGCTGCTCAGCGCCCACTAAAGGCGATAATTTACGCGAATCGTCACTCATATTCTTACCCTAGATTTTATATATTTGCACGATGCCGTCTTTGATCGACAGGGCAGCACGGCCGTTTTTAATATCTAACGCAGTTTTGCCAAATATTTCGAACCGCCAGCCTTTAAGTGCGGCGACATCAGCTTGGTCATCTAGGGCAATTTTTTCCAAATCGGCGCTATTGGCAATTAATTTGGCGGCGACATCTTCTTTTTCGCACACCAAGCGCAGTACAACTTTCATCATTTCCAAAATACCAGTGTCGGCTTTTTGGCGCGATTGGCCGGTGCCCAATTCAGGCAAATCTTCTTCAGGAATTTTGCGACCAATCTCATATTGTGTAAACATTTTTTTGGCTTTTTCTGAACGTGAATAGCCTTTGGGAATCGACCTTAAGCCATCTAAAGCTTGCAGGTTTTTGGGGCGCTGCATGGCAATTTCTATAATCGCATCATCTTTCATAATGCGGTTGCGTGGTACGTTTTTATCTCGCGCTTCATTCTCACGCCATTCGGCTAACTTCATGATGATGCCAAGATTTTGCTTTTTGATGTTGCGCATTTTAATCCGCCGCCATACATTTTCTGGTTTCAGCTCATAAGTCTTTTCGCTTTCCAAAATGTGCATTTCTTCGGTCAACCAATGGGCGCGGCCATTGTCTTCAAGCAATTGTTTTAAATGCTTATAAATGTCGCGCAAATGGGTCACATCGGCCAATGCATAAACGAGCTGTTTGTTGGACAGCGGGCGTTTGCTCCAATCGGTAAAACGTGATGTTTTGTCAATTTGAATGTTCAACACATCGCGCACCAAACGCTCATAGCCCACGCTTTCGCCAAAGCCAGCCACCATGCCGGCAACTTGCGTATCAAAAATCGGGGTCGGCACTTTGCCGGTAATGTTAAAGAAAATCTCTAAATCCTGCCGCGCGGCATGGAATACTTTTAGGATGTTTTTGTCATAAAGGATGTCAAGCAATGGCGCAAGGTCAATGCCGTCGGCCAACGGGTCGATAATCGCTTCATGATTGTCCGATGCCACTTGCACCAAACATAATTTTGACCAGTAAGTTTTTTCGCGTAAAAATTCAGTATCAACGGTAACATAAGTTTCGCCAGAAATTTGCTGACAAAATTCAGCAAGGGCTTTGCTGTCGGTAATAATATTCATAAATGTCTCAATAGTTTGGGGTTATGTCCCACTAGCCACAGTTTAGGTTTTTACGTACAAAAACGCCAATAAAATCTGGTCTCTGGTGATAAATAAGCCAATTAATACGCTTAAGCGGTGCAAAGCCTCAAAAAACTGTAGGTTAATAGCCTAAACGCGCAATTATTTTACCGCAAGCTCTTAACAATTTAATGCATTGGATATATAAGTCTCATAAATTAAATTGAATCGGATATGAATATGCACAAATATCGCACCCATACATGCGGCGAATTACGCAAATCACACGCAGGTGAAACCATTAAAATATCAGGTTGGGCCAACCGCATCAGAGATCACGGTGGTTTGTTATTCATCGATCTGCGCGATCATTATGGCATCACCCAAGTGGTGGTAAACCCTGATTCTGAGTTTTTCCCACTGGCCGAAACCATCCGTTCTGAATGGGTGATCACCGTAACAGGTACTGTGATTGAGCGCGAAGGCGCTGCCATCAACCCGAAAATGGAAACTGGCGAAATTGAAATCGGCATTACCGGCCTTGAAATTCAATCCGAAGCCAAAGAGCTTGCTTTGCCAGTATTTGGTGACATTGAATATCCTGAAGACACCCGCCTTAAATATCGTTTTCTAGATTTACGTCGTGAGCGCATTCATGGCAATATCGTCAAACGTTCGCAAATCATTGCGTCATTACGTAATCGTATGATTGAGCAAGGTTTTACCGAATATCAAACACCGATTTTGACCGCATCTAGCCCAGAAGGCGCGCGTGACTTTTTGGTGCCATCACGCCAACATCCCGGTAAGTTTTATGCATTACCACAAGCACCACAGCAGTTTAAACAGCTGGCAATGGTTGCTGGTTTTGACCGTTATTTCCAAATCGCGCCTTGTTTCCGCGATGAAGATTTGCGCGCTGACCGTGCGTTAGAATTCTATCAGCTTGATATTGAAATGAGCTTTGTAACACAAGAAGATATTTTCCAAACCGTTGAGCCAGTATTGCAAGGTATTTTTGAAGAATTTGCCGATGGCAAATCAGTGACCAAAACTTTCCCACGCATTCCATATGCCGAATCAATGCTGAAATATGGCACAGACAAACCCGATTTGCGTATCCCGATTGAAATTGTCGATGTGACTGAGCAATTTGGTGATGACAGTGTGTCATTCAAAGCCTTTAAAGGCATTGTCGAATCTGGTGGCAGCGTACGCGCCATTCCAGCCCCCGGTGCAGCGAGCAAATCCCGTTCGTTCTTTGATAAAATGAATGATTGGGCGCGCAAAGACATGGGCGCTGCTGGCCTTGGTTATATTATTTTCGATGAGATTGATGGTGAAATTGTTGGCCGTGGCCCGATTGCTAAATTCATCCCCGCTGAAATTCAAGCCCAGATGGTGGCCAAAGCCGGTCTTAAAGGTGGTGACGCCTTATTCTTCGCGGCTGGTAAAACCAACACTGCAACAACATTGGCCGGCGCTGCTCGTTCTCGCTTGGGTGAACAGCTTGAGCTGATTGATCATAGCAAGTTTGAATTATGTTGGATTGTCGATTTCCCAATGTATGAATTTGATGAAGTTGAAGACAAATTGGACTTCTGCCATAACCCATTCACCATGCCTCAAGGCGGTATGGATGCGTTGAATGACAAAGACCCATTGGAAATTTTAGGTTATCAATATGACATCGTTTGCAATGGCTTTGAATTGTCATCAGGTGCGGTGCGTAACCACAAACCAGAAGTGATGTATAAAGCTTTTGATTTGGTTGGTTATGACAAAGACTTTGTTGATACCAACTTTGGTGGCATGATCCGCGCCTTTGAATATGGCGCCCCTCCACATGGTGGCATTGCACCAGGTATTGACCGTATCGTTATGCTGCTTTGCGGCGAAGAAAACCTACGTGAAGTGACAATGTTTGCGATGAACCAACAAGCCGAAGACCTGCTTATGGGTGCTCCGGCGGTTGTATCAGCTAAACAGCTTCGTGAACTTCATATCCGTAGCGTGATGCCGGAAGTGAAAAAGGAAGCTAAAAAAGACGAATAGCTTGCTCCATATACTGAATTAAAAGCCTCATTGCATTCGCAATGGGGCTTTTTTTTGCGCCAAGACACAAAGTGTTCCAGAGCGCTCCTGCCAATACTCGGGTACTTCATTTATACGTTCGGCTTGCGCCTCTCTGTTGGCCACTAGCGTGCGTTCGCGCCGCTCTCTTGCCACGCCTAACGGCGACGCGCGGTCGCGCTTGTCTCAGCCTAACGGCTTCGAACCCTTTTTCCATGATAAGCAGTATAGCACCAAGTAGTAAATTCTGAATTTGCAGCGTGGCACCAGAATTCAGAGTGTCGCCAAACTCCAGCTCACTATGCGTAATGTAGTAGATTGGGGTGGTGAGTCTGCCTCCGACCAGCGGCTGAGTGGCTTAGCTAGAGAGCGGAGCGAACGAGCGCGCCCGAGCGAAGCGACAAAGTGCCCTTGGGGTGCAGTGCCAGGCCA
>NVUS02000098.1 GCA_002402005.2 OCS116 cluster bacterium
CTATCAATATACTGCCGAGCGATTTGGCCGTTATTTTAAAACCTTAAAGCCGGGATTGAATATATTGGTGCCGGTTATTGATGGCATTGGCCATAAAGTGAATATGATGGAGCGGGTGTTTAACGTGCCGTCGCAAGAAGTGATTACCAAAGACAATGCCATGGTGGCGGTTGATGGTGTGACATTCTTTGTGGTATTGGATGCTGCCAAAGCCTCTTATGCGGTGAATGATCTGGAAAATGCTCTGCTTAACCTGACCATGACCAACATTCGGAATGTGATGGGCAGTATGGATTTGGATGAGTTGTTATCCAAGCGTGATGAAATCAATGTGCGATTGCTGAGTGTGGTTGACCACGCGGCTGAAACTTGGGGCGTGAAAGTGACGCGTATTGAGATTAAAGATATTTTGCCGCCGGCTGATTTGGTTGAATCTATGGGCCGCCAAATGAAAGCTGAACGTGACAAACGGGCCAATATTTTGGAAGCTGAAGGGTTGAAAGCGGCTGAAGTGCTGCGGGCTGAAGGTGAACGGAATGCAGCCATACTTGAGGCTGAAGGTATGAAAGCTTCGGCTTATTTGGAAGCTGAAGCGCGTGAGCGGTTGGCGCAGGCCGAGGCCAAAGCGGTGCAAATGGTGTCTGATTCAATTTCTCATGGTGATGTGAATGCGATTAATTACTTTATTGCTGAAAAATATGTGGAAGCGTTGAAAGAGATTGCCAAATCGCCCAATCAGAAAATTTTGATGATGCCGCTTGAGACATCGGGCATTATTGGCTCTATTGCCGGCATTGCTGAGCTAACCAAAGATATAGGTAAGAAGTAATGGATTTAAGTAATATTCAAGAGATTATGGGTGAATGGGGTTGGTTTATCGCCGCCGCAGTGCTGATTGGTTTGGAGATTTTGGCGCCGGGTGTGTTCTTTTTATTCTTTGCGTTTGCCGCATTTATTGTGGCCGGCATTGCTTGGGCGTTTGATTTCGGTTGGCAATATGAAGTGCTGATTTTTGCCATCATTGGCTTTTTGAGCATGTATGCTGGGCGTAAATATTTTAAATCTGAACAAGTTGTGCATGAAGACCACCCGATAAACGACCCAATGATGGCATTTATGGGTGATGTGGTGACATTGCAAACCGCCATTGAGAATGGCAGCGGCAAAGCCAAGATTAAAGACAGTGTATGGACTGTGCTTGGTGATGATGCTGAGGCTGGTGCTAAAGTTAAAATTATTGGCAAAAAAGGCCAAAAATTTGTGGTTGAGGCGGTTTAAGCCTCAGCCTATTTAACGACCATTATAATGCTCAACCGGCATAGGTGGGGCTTCGGCCATAATCAGAATGCTGACCCGTCTATTGGCCGCTAGCAATGTATCGCTAGGGAATAGAGGTTGAGTGTCGGCTTTGCCGGAAATTTCAAAAAACTGATCATGCTGCACACCGTTGGCGGATAGAATGCGCCGGACAATGGCGGCGCGGTCGGATGACAATTCCCATTGGCCATATTCATTATCATTATGCAACAGCGCACTATCGGTATGACCGGTGATGGAAATACGGTTGGGTAGATTGGCCAAGATGGGCGCCATTTTGGCGATGAGTTTGCGGGTGCGGCTATAAGGTTGTGCCGAGCCGGTGCGGAACATGGAGCGGCCGTCTTCGTCAATCAGCTGGATGTTTAAGCCTTCGGGGCTTTCTTCCATTTGAATGTTGTTTGAAATTTCGGCCAGCTCGGGCATTTCTTGCCACGCTTGGCGCAAGGATGCGGCGGCGGTGGCAAATTGGCGGGGGCGTTCAATGATGGTTTTTTCGATGTCATAAGTATTGGCTTCCGAGCCTTGCTTACGATTTTCATCATGGTCTTCATCCATGTAATTAATGTCTTTGTCATTCTCGACCAAAGCTGGTTGTCTGGTGTATAGATGCACTGGTGTGCCATCAACCTCAATCATGCCAGATATGCGCCGTTCGAACTGCACGCCAAAGGCCTCACGCATTGATCCGGCCACCACTTGTAGTTTCTTATCATCTTGAATGGAGAAGGAAATGATGAGTACAAAAAACACCACGAGCAAGCTCATGAGATCGGCAAATAATACCAACCATTCTGGCGCGCCCTGTTTGGGTTTTTTTTCCATAATGTCAATCCATTCTAGATTACGGGATGAAGGTGAGTGAGGTTAAGCTTTATGCAGCGTCTAAATCTTCGATCAAACCTTCACGCATTGGATATGGCAGATAGGCGGCTAAAGATTCTTTAATCAGGTCGGGGCTGGTGCTGTTGCGGATGGCCACAACGCCGTCAATGACCAAAGATGTATTGGTTTCTTCAACTTGGAATTTAGCTTCTAACTTATCGGAAATGGGGCCGGCAATCACGTTGGCAATCAACGCGCCATATAATGTGGTGAGCAAAGCAATCGCCATCGAGGGGCCAATTTTTGACGGGTCATCCATAGAACCCAACATGGCCACCAAACCCACCAATGTACCGATCATGCCAAAAGCCGGTGCGCTGTCATTAACGGCTGAATAAAACCGTTGACCTTCGGCCAAACGGGTTAGGTTTTGATCGCGTTCACGTTCTAAATTACTGCGGATAAACTCTTCATCATAACCATCAGAAATATATTGAATGCCTTTTTTGAGGAATTCGTCATTAATCTCGGCTTCTTCTAAACCCAAAGGGCCGTTTTTACGCATCATGTCTGAAAGTTCGGTGATTTGGTCGAGCATTTCGCGGGGGCTGACACTCTTAAAGGTGAAAGCTAATTTTGAGCCCATCTTGATTGCTGACATTATGTTCTTAAGCGAGAAACGCATTAAGGTGGTGGCGGATGCACCACCGACCACGATGAGCGCTGATTGTGCATCGCCAAATTGGCCAACGCCACCGCCCAATATCATAGCCGCGATAACCAGGCCAAAGCCTAGTATCATGCCAACAATTGTTGCTAAATCCATTTTATCCTCACTTACTCAATACACTAGTAGGGTTTACTGCGGCCAATGGTAAATTTATTTCCCTAAAAAATTCCTAATATTTTAGAAATAATTTAATCGATCAAATTAACGCGATTTTAACTGTGTTTATTTACCATAGATGCTAATTAAGTCGATTGCGCTTTGTGGTGGAGCGAATGGACATTCATTATAGTGATTGAGGTCGTGAAGATTATGTTTGGATTGAAAATCTTGAAGCTGACGAAAATAAGCCTAATAACAAGCATAGCTGTTGGCAGCTTGGTAAGTGCAAATGCATGGGCTGGAGATGTGATCTACCCGACACCCGAGCCACCGACACCAATATTGCCACCGATTATGCCGCCAGTGATGCCATTAGCGCAATATCAAGCGCAAATGCAAGGTCAATATCAGGCACAAGGCCAATATCAAGCGCAAAGCCAAGCTAGTTTTACCGCTTCGGTTGATATATCGACAACTTACAATAGATATGAATCTAACAATGGCACGACCACCACTATAACCAGCCAAAAATTTGTGGAATTACGCCCCTATTTGGCGTATAGCAACCAAGAAAATGGCATTGAATTTGGTGGTTCGATGTATTCGACTTTAACTTATGAAATTGGTGGCACCGCCACAGCCTATGGTTTGGGCCGTAGTGAAGCTGATTTTTTGGTCAAAAAAGAAGGCGATTTCGCGTTTGGCGCAACGGCGGGCTATAGTAAAGAATATTTCAATTCAAGCTCGGCCGATCCGGTGAGCTCTGGCACTTATAATAGTTTAGATGTATCTGGCTTTGCCGAAAAACGCATGGGTCAATTTGGCCTGTCACTGACCGGCATGTATATAAAAGACACTTATGATGCCACGCCGCAAAATGGCGGTGGTACATTTAGTGAAGCTGGAAAAGACAATAGCATTTATGGCGTTGGTTTGCGGCTTAATTATCATTTAGATCAATCGGCCTCTATATTTGCCGAAGCCAATTATACGGTCAAACGGTTTGTTATCACTCCGACACCCAATTTAAATGAAACCGCTTACGGCATTCGCGTGGGTGGCACATATAACTTTAACAACCAATTTGCGGTAGAAGCTGCTGGTTCATATGGCTATCACATCGTTGAATGTGGTTGTACCACCCATTCTTATGGTGGTGATGCCAAATTGATAGCTAGCTTGGGCGGTAATGTTTCGGGCTCTATATATGCAGCTGGTGAAATCACCAAGAGCACCAATGCCGTCTTAGATTCCAAAAGTGCAAAAGCCGGTATTGATATTTCGTTCGAATTGGCAAAAAGCATTGAATTGTCTGCTTCTGCCGAATATGAAATTGCTCTATCTGGTCCGAATAAAGGCCAGAATGTTTCGGCCAATGCCAATATAAGCTATGCGGTGCATGAGAATGTTGACATTTTTGCCGGTGCGAATTTTGGTTATCAAAAAGGCTCAACCGCTGGTTGGTCACGTAATTATGGCGCGACTGTAGGTCTTTCGCTGCACAATTAAGACATTTACAATCACAATGATTTAAAACCCACAAAGCGCATTATGCACCTTGTGAGTTTTTTATGCTGTTCAGTCTTTAAGCAAGGCCTTTATTGCCTCGCGAAAGTCTGTGCCGACTTCTGGATGTTCGAGTGCGTAGGATACATTGGCTGATAAAAAGCCCAATTTGCTGCCGCAATCGAATAATTTGCCTTCAATTTTAACCCCAGAAAAATCTTGGAATTCGAGCAGTTTTAACATGGCATCGGTTAGTTGAATTTCGCCGCCGGCGCCTTTGTGTTGTGTGCCGAGCAGCATCATAATTTCGGGCTGTAATATATAACGGCCCATAATCATCAGGTTAGACGGGGCGTCTTCGACTTTGGGTTTTTCGACCATGTCGGTGATTTTAATTTGGCCGCAGTCTTGCTCATCAACTTTGACCACGCCATATTGATAGACATCTTCTTGCGGCACTTCATACAGGCCGATGACATTATTACCGTATTTTTCATATTGTGCGGTCATCTGTTTAAGCGCACCGACTTTGGATTGCACCATCATATCGGGCAATAGCAACGCGAACGGTTCTTTGCCAATCATATGCCTCGCGCACCAAACCGCATGGCCAAGGCCCAATGGTTGTTGTTGGCGGGTAAAGCTGGTTTGGCCGGCGCTGGGCAGATCATGCTCCAAAATGCTGATTTGGTCGATTTTGTTTTTTTCTTTTAAGATATTCATCAGCTCATATTGGCGATCGAAATGATCTTCGATGATATTTTTATTGCGGCCAGTGATAAATATGAAATGTTCTATACCTGCGTCTTTGGCTTCTTCGACCGCATATTGAATGAGCGGTTTGTCGACCACGGTGAGCATCTCTTTTGGCATCGCCTTGGTGGCGGGGAGAAAGCGAGTGCCTAAGCCCGCAACGGGAAAGACAGCGGTTTTGATGGGGTTTGCCATGAGATGCCTCTTTAGTATATATTTATAATTTTAACGTTTTCATTAACGATATTTATAATGCATCTTGCTATGAATTTATATGAAATTGAAGAAATATTCTTTACAAAAAGTTAATCATAGGAGCGGGTATGACGGTTTTAGTGACAGGCGGGGCGGGCTATATTGGCAGCCATATGGTGTTGAATCTTATTGATGCTGGCGAAAAAGTGGTGGTGATTGACAATTTAAGCACCGGTAAAGATTGGGCGATACATGAAGATGCGGATTTGGTAATGGGTGACATTGCTGACATACATCTAGTTGAGCAAACCATCAAACAATTTAAGGTGGATGCGGTGATTCATTTTGCCGGCTCGATCATTGTGCCAGAATCGGTTGAGAAGCCGCTTATGTATTATAGCAACAATACGGCCAAGACCCGCAACTTGCTCGAAGCGGTGGTCAAATGCGGGGTGAAGCATTTTATATTCTCCTCGACCGCTGCGGTTTATGGCGATGTGGTGGTGGAGCGGGTATTTGAAACCACGCAAAAAGACCCAATGTCGCCCTATGGCCGCTCGAAATTAATGACCGAATGGATGTTGCAAGACACCGCCTTTGCCCATGATTTTCATTATGTGGCTTTGCGTTACTTTAATGTGGCGGGCGCTGACCCCAAAGGCCGCACCGGGCAATCAACCCCCAATGCGACGCATCTGATTAAGGTTGCCAACCAAGTGGCGCTGGGTGATCGTGAGTATATGGAAATTTACGGCACGAATTATGACACACGCGATGGCACCTGCATCCGCGATTATATTCATGTATCTGACTTGACCAAGGCGCATTATCTGGCGCTGCAATATTTGCGAGACGGCGGCACATCGGACATTATGAATTGCGGTTATGGCGATGGTTTTACGGTGCGCGAAGTGTTGGCGGCGGTTAAAAAAGTATCGCAAGTGGATTTTGATGTGCGTGAAGTGGCGCGCCGCGCGGGTGACCCACCGACTGTGGTGGCAAATTCTGATCTGGCCAAAGCTAAATTAAATTGGCAACCTGATTATAATGATTTAGAATTGATTGTAAAAAATGCATTTGATTGGGAAAAATATTTAAAAACCCGCAATAGATAGGCTGAGTTTAAATGGTGATACGGCATATTGGTTTGATGATTTGTGCGGCTTTGTGGCTGCTGGCAACGCCGGCTGCGGCTATGGCCGAAGAGGACGCGGTTGAACCGGCGGCTAAGAATGCCGTGTTGCAAGTGGGCATTGTGGGTGATGTTATGGCGCAAGGCTTGGCGCAGGCCATCACACGATTGCTTGAGAAAGCCGACAAGCCAAATGTGAAGCTGAATAATTTTGCCAAGGGCTCATCGGGTTTTGTGCGTGATGATTATTATGATTGGAACAAAGCTTTGCCGCCGATATTGGCCGCCAATAAGTTAGATTATATTTTGGTATTTATGGGCTCTAACGATCGGCAATCGATCCGGATTAAGGGACGAAGCTATAAAAAGAAAACGCCAAAATGGCGTGAAGAATATATTCACCGCATCGACCAGTTTTTGAACAGCATTAAAGATGCTGGAGTGCAGACCATATGGTTGGGTCAACCGATATCGCGCGGCAAGAGTTTCTCTAACGATATGGCATTGTATAATGAGATATACCGCCAACATGTTGAAAGCCATGATGGTGTATTTTTTGATGTGTGGAATCTATTTGCCAATGAAAACGGCAAATATAGCCGCACTGGGCCAGATGTTTCTGGCCAGGTAAGGACTTTGCGGGCTCAAAATGGCATTCATTTTACCAGACGTGGCTATGATAAATTGGCGTTTCAGATTTTAAATTTGATTGAAGCGACTGAAAATGAAGAGGGTGCTGAAGTTGAAAGTGATGATGAAGGCGAAGTGGTGGAGGCTGAGCGTTATGATTTAAGCCAGACCGCAGGTGCGGATGCGATTATTGTCGAGCGGGTTGAAGCAGACCCTGTTGTGGAAAAACCAGTTGCGGCGGGTGATCAAGTTTTCCGAACTGGGCAGGGGCCGCTGGCAATTGCCGAGATAGCCAAAACTGGCGAGGCTTTGACCAAGGATGTAAAGAATATACCCTTGTGGAAAAGCGTGCTTGAAAATGGTAAAATTATTGATGCTGAATTTGGCCGTAGCGATGATTTTTCGTGGCCACGAAATTAGTATTATTTAATAAAATCAAACTGTTAATATGTATTTTAAGAATCGGCTCACAAAACCGTGTTTGAAATGTGAATCCCGTTGCCGTTTTTGTGATTTGCAAGTGAGTGATGAATATTTCAAATTTAGCTTAGGCAATCGATCAAACAGATTGTTTAACAAACTTTGGAGAGTCAAACATGAAAACAATTAATCCTTCTAAATTAATGATTGCTGGTGCAATCGCTGCTGCGGTTTCTACTTTTGCTGCTGTAACACCTGCATATGCTGCTGATGTTGAAAAATGCTATGGCGTTGCCCTTGCTGGTGAAAATGATTGTAAAGCTGGTGCAGGTACATCTTGCCAAGGTACATCTACTGTTGATTTCCAAGCCAATGCTTGGAAAAATGTTCCGGCTGGTACATGTGAAAGCATTGAAAATACAGACGGCAGCAAAGGCAGCCTTAAAGAAATGAAAATGTAATTTAAATTGTTTGCCAATTTATAATGCATTTGCAGCCCATCCACTCCCCGTGTGGGTGGGTTGTTTTTTTGAAACCGCGCGTTATGCTATTTGCAGGAGATGCGAATGACAAATTTTACCCATAAAGACATTCCCAATAGCGCGGGTGTGGGCTTAAAAGCCCAACATTATAACACTATATTGGATGAAAAGCCTGACCTTGGTTGGTTTGAAGTGCATCCTGAAAATTATATGGGGGCAGGTGGCCCGCCGCATAAATATTTGACCGCCATTCGTGAATTATATCCGTTGTCATTGCATGGTGTTGGCATGTCGTTAGGCTCGCCAACCGCTCGGTTAGACCCTGAGCATTTGGCGCGGTTTAAAGCCTTGGTTGAACGTTATGAACCGGGTTTAATTTCTGAGCATTTGGCATGGAGTACGCATGAAGGTGTGTTTTATAACGATCTTTTGCCGTTGCCATATACCGACGAGACATTGGGGCATTTGGCTGACCATGTGAATGAAATGCAAGATTATATGGGCCGGCAGGTGTTGATTGAAAACCCATCCGCTTATTTGGCTTATGATGATAGCCCCTATGCTGAGACTGAATTTTTACGCCAGTTGGCACAAAAAACTGGCTGTGGCTTGTTATTGGATGTGAATAATATTTTTGTTTCGGCCAGTAACCAAGGTTATGACCCTTATGAATATTTAGCGGCGTTTCCGGTTGAACATGTCGGTGAGATTCACCTTGGTGGTCATACGGTTGAGCTGGTGGAAGAAGATGATAAAACGGTCAGTAAAATACTGATTGATGCCCATTCAAGCGCTGTGGTGGATGATGTATGGGGCATTTATAATAAATTGATTGGCATGATTGGTCCGAAACCCAGCCTGATGGAATGGGATGGTGACATTCCGGATTGGAAAACCCTCTATGCTGAAGCGCAAACCGCTGATGGTTTTATGGCTAAGCTTGAGATGAAAGAGACTGCTTGATGGGAGATTTTGCCGCGCTGCATAAGAAATTTACCAAGGCTTTGCTGAAGCCGCAGCTGGATGTGCCGGATGGCCTGATTGCGGTCAAAGCGCCGAACATTCAACGGCGGTTTGATGTTTATCGAAACAATGTGATGGCCAGCTTGATTGAAGCGTTAAAAGCCAATTTTCCGATTACCTTTGCTTTGGTCGGGCAGGATTTTTTCAATGCATTGGCTGTGGGTTATATAAGTGAAAACCCGCCGGTGATACCGATGCTATTTCAATATGGGGCGGAGTTTCCGAGTTTTATTGCCGAATATCCGGCGGTGTCGACTATACCTTATTTATCGGATGTGGCGCAGTTGGAAAATCATTGGCGTGCGGCCTATCATGCGGTTGAAAAACAATCGATCGACATCACTGCAGTGCAGGCGTTTTCACCCGAAGATCAGATGAATTTGCAGTTTGAGATTCATCCATCGGCTTCGATTTTAAAATCGGGCTGGCCGATATATTCGATTTGGCAGGGCCATGAGAGTGGAGACATGAGCCAGATTGATTTGGAAGTGAGTGAGAATGTGGTGATTTGCCGCCCACAGGTTAATGTTTTGTTGGCCAATTTGAATATGGAGGCTTGCGTGTTTTTTAGGCAGATTATCAACGGCCAAACATTGGGCGAAGCTTATGGCGCGGCGGCAGAGCTGAATGAAGAATTTGATTTGAGTTATAGTTTTGGGCAATTGTTTGCAATGGGCTTGGTAACGGCTTTGAGTGTTAAAAATTAAAAAAGAAACGGGAGAGAAAAAATGGACGGTTTGGTGAAATTGGTGAATGGGACGATTGGCATATTATCGAAATTCCCGCATATGATATTGGCGTTGATGGCGCGGTTGATTATGGGCTCTATATTTTTAAAATCTGGCTTGCTAAAGTTTAATGATTGGGACAATGCGATCAGCCTGTTTGAAAATATATTTACCGACGTGCCATTGCCGCCGGTGGTTGGGGCTTATTTAAGCGGTTACGGCGAGGTGATATTTGGCTTCTGTTTGATTGTTGGTTTCGCCTCGCGCTTTAGCGCATTGGGCATATTGGGTATGACCTTGGTGATTGAGATTTTTGTCTTTCCCGAAGAATATATATTGCATGGAATGTGGGCGGTTTGTTGCCTGTATGTGATTAAATATGGCCCTTGTATTCTGTCGCTTGATTATTTTGTGAAAAAGCAATTTGGCGGTAAGTAAGACTTTTCATTTATAGAAAAACTATTAAACTCCTTTGAGCAATCAAGGGAGTTTTTTAATGTCTGCATCATCGAAACAAATAGAAAAATACGGGTTTTGGCCTTCGGAGTTAAGTGCTGAAAAAGTGGCGGGCAAAGCTTTGCGGTTTAGTGGATTGGCGACATTGAGCGGCGATATTTATTGGAGTGAAACGCGGCCTGATGAAGGTGGGCGTTCGGTGATTGTGAAGCGCAGTGTGAGCGGTGATGTGCAGGATATGATTGCGCCGCCGTTTGGTGCATCGTCTCGCGTGCATGAATATGGCGGTGGTGAATTTGGGCTTGGTAAAGATGTTTTGGTATTTGTGAATGCCAAAGACCAAGATTTATATAAGCTGAATTTGGATGGTGCGTCGCAGCCGGTGCGCCTGACTGACATGCCCAATATGCGGTTTGCTGACATTCAGGTGGTTGGTGATTATATTGTGGCGGTGGCGGAATGTCACAATCCTGATGGCATAGCCAATATGCCAGAGAATATGCTGGTGCGGTTGGGCTTGACCGCCGATGCGGTTGCTGATGTTGAAGTGATTGC
>NVUS02000099.1 GCA_002402005.2 OCS116 cluster bacterium
CAATGATTTTAAACAAAGGTGGCGGTGCAGTTAATAAGCTACACCGCCCCAAATTTCCGCGTGGAAAGCTTAAATTTTAAGCTATTGTCCCCCACCACGCGAATGGATAAACATAGTCAACTGTTTAATGGTTGTGTCATCCAAACGATGTGCCCAAGCTGGCATAACGCCTTTGCGGCTGGCCGAGATGGTATTGACGATGCTGTCAAATTCAGAGCCATATAACCACACGGCATCGGCCAAATTCGGCGCGCCTTGTTCTTGATCACCAGTGCCATCTTCTTTGTGGCAAGCTGCACAATTCTCAGCAAAAATTTCTGCACCAGCTGCTGCGGCATCGGCGTCATGGTCAAGACCAGTAAAGGCCCGCACAAAATGTGCCACTTGCGCAATGTCGGCTTTTTCCAAAATCTCATCAGTTAAAAATGCCGGCATCTCACTGAAACGGGTGTCATCATCTTCTTCAAATCGAATGCCATGTGAAACGGTGGTATAAATGTCTTCTAATGTGCCGCCCCATAACCATTCATCATCGTTTAAGTTGGGATAACCTTTAGAGCCTGTCGCCCCACTACCATGGCATTGCACACAGTTCACTGCATAGGCAGATTTACCACCTTCAACCGCAAATGTCATCAATTCTTCATTGCCAGCAACATCTTCTAACGAGGCGTTTTGCAATGCATCAATATATTTAGATTGCGCCATTTTGGCAGCGCTAATTTGTTGCTCCACCGCACCACGGCTCGACCAGCCAAGCAGGCCTTTGGTATAATCATTGACCAACGGAATGGCTGGATAAGCAATCACATAACCGATTGAGAAAATTATACTCAGATAATAAGTCCAAAGCCACCAACGCGGGATGGGCTTGTCAAACTCTTTAATGCCGTCCCATTCATGGCCAGTGGTTGAATGATCATCCGCCGCCATTTGCGATTTTTCGTGCTCAGGCAAGTCATGAATAATGGCATCCTGAATTTTATATTTATCATTTTTATTTGACATGTTCATCATCCTTTAGCGGGATTTTACTTAATTCGTCATACGTTTTTTTAGATCCAGGGCGAAATACAAACAACACCACAATCACAAATACAGCGGTTAAATAGGCCAAACCCCAACTGTCCGCAAATTGTCTGAAAGCTTCATAATTCATATCTAGCTCCTAGCGTTTGTTGGCGTTAGCGTCATATAGGTCAAAATCAACCAATGTGCCCAACATTTGCAAATAGGCCACCAAGGCGTCCATTTCACTAATCATATCTGGGTTATTATCCCACACCCTGGCGCTGGCTTTTTGGTATCTTTCTTCAAAGCCATCAATCTCGTCACCATCAAGCTGTGCTTGGGTTTCAAGGTCAATTTTGGCGTTGGCCATTTGCTCATCGGTATATGGTACACCCACCCACCAGTTGGCTTTTAGGGTTTTTTCAATCAGTTTATAATCCAAAGGTGTTTCAGATAAGAATGCATATTTCGGCATTACAGTTTCTGGCACCAAAGCTTTAGGGTCTTTTAGATGATCGACATGCCATTCGTCAGAATAACGCCCACCAACCCGTGCCAAATCTGGCCCAGTACGTTTGGAGCCCCATTGGAAAGGATGATCATACATGCTCTCAGCAGCCAGACTATAATGGCCATAACGCTCCACCTCATCGCGCAACGGGCGGATCATTTGGCTATGGCAGTTATAACAACCCTCGCGCATATAAATTTCACGCCCCTTAAGCTCGAGCGGGGTATATGGGCGCATGCCTTCAACCTTTTCGATGGTATTTTCAAGGTAGAATAAAGGCGCGATCTCAACAATACCGCCAATGGTCACCACAAGTAACGACCCAACAAGCAACAAAGTGGCGTTTTTTTCAATCAGTTCATGTTTAAATTTGAACATTTTAAATCTCCGATTAAGCAGCAGCTTGAGTTTCAGGTACGGTTTGGATATTGGCTTCTTCTTCTTTGGTCATGGTGATGGTGCGATAAACGTTATACGCCATCACAAGAGCACCAGCGAAGAAGAGTATGCCACCAGTTGTACGGATCACATAATAAGGGAACATGGCAGCCACAGTTTCTGCGAAGCTATATTCTAAGAAGCCAGCGGCGTTGTAAGTTTTCCACATCACACCTTGCATGATGCCCGATACCCACATGGCACTGATGTAAAATACGATACCAACAGTCGCCAGCCAGAAATGTACATTGACCCATTTTAGGCTGTAGATTTCCTTTTTGCCCCAAAGTTTTGGTACGATGTAATAAATCATCGCAAAAGTAACCATGCCGTTCCAACCCAAAGCTGCGCTATGCACATGGCCAATGGTCCAGTCAGTATAATGGCTTAAGCTGTTAACTTCTTTGATGGCCATAAGCGGGCCTTCAAATGTACCCATTCCGTAGAAAGCTAAGGACAAAACAAACATTTTGATGATTGGATCGGTGCGGATTTTGTCCCACGCGCCTTGCAATGTCATCAAGCCGTTAATCATGCCACCCCAACTTGGCATCCATAACATGATGGAGAATACCATGCCGAGTGTCTGCGCCCAATCGGGCAAAGCGGTATAGTGTAAATGATGCGGACCAGCCCAGATATAGAGGAAAATAAGCGACCAAAAATGCACGATAGATAGGCGATAAGAATAGATAGGCCGGTTGGCACGTTTGGGTACGAAATAATACATAATGCCCAAAAAGCCCGCTGTAAGGAAGAAGCCAACGGCATTATGGCCGTACCACCACTGGGTAAGTGCATCTTGCACGCCCGAGAATAATGAATAACTTTTCACCCCAAAGAATGACACCGGAACCGCCATATTGTTAACCAAATGCAACATAGCCACAGTGACAATAAATGCCAAATAGAACCAGTTGGCCACAAAGATATGTGGTTCTTTACGCTTGAACAATGTGCCCATGAATACAACGAGATAAGATACCCAAACAATGGTCAACCAAATGTCGATATACCATTCTGGCTCGGCATATTCTTTGGCTTGGGTAACGCCCAAAACATAAGATGTGGCGGCCAAGATGATGAAGAATTGATAACCCCAAAATACAAACCAAGCCAAATTGCCAAGTGCCAAACGGGCGCTGGTGGTACGCTGCACCACATAAAAGCTAGATGCGATCAGCGCGTTGCCACCAAAGGCAAAAATTACTGCCGATGTATGTAACGGGCGCAAACGACCAAAACTCATTTCTTTAAATAAGTTAAGCTGCGGAAAAGCTAATTCACTAGCAATCACAATGCCGACCAAAAAGCCCACAATGCCCCAGCCGATGGTAGCGATAATGCCCCACCTGACCACACCATCCATATATTGGCTCTGGTCCGCCGGCTCTGTTGTATAATTCCGAATGCCCCAAAACAGGAATATGAGACTCACTGCAACTGTCAACCAAGAATGGAAAGCAAATACAGCGTCTGTTGCAAAAGCTGCCCCCACCAAGCCACTCATCGTGGTTAAGACTAAAAATATAATCGAATAAATAGACATAGCTATCCCCGTAGTAAAGATTTCAAACCCACATTAGAACTTATTTAAAACCGATCTTTGATTTAGATCAAGTTTTTTAATAAACATTTGTTTATACAGATAAATTTATA